>JBGCDT010000351.1:0-7219 GCA_045105695.1 Saprospiraceae bacterium
GGGGACGGGGAAGACTGCCGCTTTTGCTATTCCAATTTTACAAAACGTTTACTTGGAGACTATGCGTTCCAATAACGAGCAGAGAGGCAGACGTAAAATCAGAGCTTTGGTTGTCACACCTACGCGTGAGCTAGCCATTCAAATTGCAGATAACTTTACAAACTATGCTGCATTTACCAATATTAAAAACACAGTGATCTTTGGCGGCGTAAAACAAGGAAAGCAAACAGCAAGATTGCGCGACGGAGTAGATATTCTGGTCGCAACTCCAGGGCGGTTATTGGATTTGATGGATCAGGGTTTTATTAGCCTTAGTGATATTCAATATTTTGTTTTGGATGAAGCTGACCATATGCTAGATATGGGATTCATCCATCCGATCAAAAAAATTATTTCTAAGTTACCTCAAAAAAGACAGTCGCTCTTCTTCTCAGCGACCATGCCTTCTAACATCGTTAAGTTGGCTCGTCAAATTCTAGATGACTACGAATCGGTTACGATCAAGCCTGAGCAAGCTACTGCTGAAAAAGTAGAACAAGGTGTTTTTTTCGTTGCAAAATCTGATAAGACAAAACTGCTGATTCATCTTCTTGAAGAGAAGCAGGCAGACACAACGCTGGTATTCTCCAGGACCAAACACGGTGCTAACAAAATTGTCAAAATACTTGATCGGAATAAGATCAAAGCAGAAGCCATTCATGGAAATAAATCACAAGCTCAGCGACAGCGTGCCTTGAAAAATTTCAAAGAAGGAAGAACCAAAGTGTTAGTGGCAACTGACATTGCTGCAAGAGGAATTGACGTCTCTGGTCTTGAACTGGTCATTAATTATGACTTACCAAACGTTCCAGAAACGTATGTCCATCGCATCGGCAGAACGGGCCGAGCAGAGGCCAGTGGTATTGCACTTTCTTTTTGCAATAAAGAAGAAGAAGCTTATCTCAAGGATATTCAAAGACTGATCGATCAGCAGATTCCTGTTATGACGGATAATCCATACGAAGCAGATGGCACTGAAGTCATCAAACCTAAGGTGGTCCAAAGTAGGAGAGGCCCTAGACCTCAAAGACGTCCTAATAATAATGGCAATCGACGAAATGGAAACTCTGGGCAACGTCGTAAGCGGTAAATTTTAATTCCTATTAAATTCAATTGAGGCCTGGGCCTTAATGATTTCCTTTCTAGACCTCATTCTTGCTAATGAAGGTCCAACCTATCTTTGTGTCGTTATCTTATTCTTCTTAAAAGACTTGTGTATATTCAGCCATTGAAGCTACATTCGATTTGGAAATACTTATTTACGATATTTATAGAATAGTTGAAAAAGAAATACCTACCTTTTTTTCTTTTAGCAACGGTCTCTTTATTCGGGCAGAGCAGAAAGAAAAGTAATTTAAAAGTTCAGGCTAACCTTGAAATTTATGAATCCATTATGCGGATGTCAAATCCAGAAAAAAGCCAAATGGATACGATTTGGGGAGGCGTTCGTAGGTACTGTCGTAAGGATAAAGATACTTGCGAGATTTTATTAAGCCATATCAAAAAGATTACAAAAAAATCTGAGAATAAATCGTTTTATGCTCAAGCATTAATGTTGTCAGCGAACTACATCCTAAGGGATGGTAGAGATTCCCTAGGATTCGCAACCTATGCATCTGCAAGGCAGATATTCGAGGAGGAAGGTGATATTATACTATTGTCTCAGTGCGACGCTGAGGTTGGTTCCTTCCTAATGAAAAAGAAGAAATTTAAGCAGGCTGCAGAAAAATTGATTAGCGCAATTTCTTTAGCTAAATCTATAAAAGATTCTGTTGGCTTAGCAAGGCCGCTAGGAACACTAGCAGGAGTTTATTATTATATGGGCGATCTTGATAGGGCAGATAAAATATTGGAGGAAGCGGCTGTGCTTGCTGAGAATTTTGATAACTATTACTCTCAAGTGAATATATTAACGAACAAAGGGTCTATTGCAATGGAGCGGGGGGACAAGTATAAGGAGCTGGTAATGACAGATACGATCCAAAATATACAAACCTACAAAGACAGTTCAGACCTCTATTATAATAAAGCATTGTTTGATTTAGAAAAAGCAATGGTTGTCGCGAAAAAAGTTAATAACAATGGACTTATCGTAGGAGTGTCAATAACAATGAGCATTTTAAAAAATGTATTGGGCGAGTATAAAGAGGTCGAAGAAATATGCGAAACCGGACTTTCTATTACCGAAGAAGCGAATGATAAATTATTTACTCTTAGACTGAAAAATGAACTGGGTATTGCTCAGCGAAATCAAGGGCTAATGAAAAAGGCATTAGCTACAACTCAATCAGCTAATGCAATTGCTAAAGAGTTAAAAATGCCACAGGAAATTTTTGAATCCAACAAAAATTTATATCTGATTTATAAAGAAATGGGACTTCATGAAAATGCAATGGAAGCATTGGAAAGAATTATAGAGCATCAAGGAGAAGAGGCTAAGTTAGATACAAAAAAAGCCATTGCGGAAGTCGAAATTAAATACGAGGCGGCTGAAAAGGAAAAACAAATCCTTCAACAGAAAAATGACATGTTTCTATTAACTGCTGAAAAAGACCAAGTTAAAAGGCAAAATAATAATATCCTTATGGGGGGATTTCTAATGTCTATATTAGGTTTCATAGGCTACCGAGTTAACAAAATTAGAAAAGATAGAAACGATAAAAAAGAATTTGCCGAAGCGCTCATCTTTGCACAGGAAGAGGAGCGAAAAAGAATTGCCAGGGACTTGCATGATGGCGTAGGTCAGTCTTTACTATTGATTAAAAAACAACTTACAACTACAACCCAAATAACACAGGAAAACCAAAACCTGATCTCCAGTACCTTAGAAGAGGTCCGTTCTATCTCCAGAGATTTACATCCTTTTCAGTTGGAAAAATTTGGACTGACTGCCACCATCAACGATACGATTCACAAGGTCGAACAATCAACGGAGCTTTTTATCACCAAAGATATTGAGAACGTCGATAAGGTACTTCCAGCCAAATCAGAGATACACTTGTACAGAACCATACAAGAGGCTTTAAGCAATATTGTAAAACACGCAGAAGCTTCTGCTGCGAGGGTCACAGTCAAAAATGAAACTGACCGAATCCTAATTATAGTTCAGGACAATGGAAAAGGTTTTGATTTGGAACTGGCCGTAGTTACTTCCAAAAGTTTGGGAATTAGAACTATGCACGAACGGATTTCTGCTATAGAAGGAAATCTAAAATTTGAAGAGGGGGAAAATGGAGGTACGAAACTAAATATTAATATACCTAAATAACTACCTTGAATCCTGTGATTAATTGATCAGCATGGATAAATGAAGTACTAGGTTTTGAATACAAATTTATTATTTAAATTCGCGCTCCATAAGAATGGAGTTCCCATTCAATTATTCAAAATCTGCCAGTAAGAGAAGTAGGCAGCTTCAGTTTTTAAATACACTTTCATGAAAAGCTATTCCATCCCTCACTTCGGCACCATCGATCTGGACGAGTTGGCTCCTTACTCCACAGCTACTATTGAATTAAAAAACCGTTCAGTTATTCTGGACATCAACCTACTTAGCAAAACAGCAGTAGAAGAATCAGAAATGGCGGTCATCAAATCCTTCCTGGAAAATCTGGAGGCATTTTCAGACAAAGTGTCTTCTATTCTACCCACTGACTATGCAGCCAGAGGAGCTACATATGAGTATCTACAAGAATTTCTAAGAGAGTTAGACGATGACGATTTGATCTCTGTGTTGCATGGAACCAGTGAAGAATTAGAGACAGAGGAGCGAATGCTATTAAAGTTTTATGTGAAGCGCATCAGCTTTTATCCTGAGAAAGAAGACGACTTGTTGGTGGTTTTTGATTATGCCATCAGTGGAAATATAACAGAGGATGCTTTGGTCGTACTGATCAACAAGCAGATGAAGTTGAAAGATATCGTCATAGAACGAGCTTAATATAAACAGTGTCTAAACTTGTAACAAAACAAAGACTTTTGATGATCTCTGACCTCTGGGGTTGGAGTGCGTCGAAATGGGTAGACTCCTATCTAACAATACTTTCCCGTAATTTTAAAATTGTCTTTTATGACAGCCAAACACTTGGTGAAATAGCTATTTCTGAACCTTCTGAGAAGGTACTTCATGAGGCTTTTGTTAATGGAGGAATCGACAGGGCTGCTGTTGCGCTTTTTGAAAAAGAACGTTCAGAAGAACCAGCAATCATTTTAGCATTCAGCGTAGGAGCGACCATCGCTTGGAGAGCGATGTCTTCTGGCTTGGTTGTTAAGAACCTAGTTGGTGTTTCTGGAACTCGTTTGCGATACGAAACTACACAGCCTCCTGGGGATATTAAACTCTACTTTGGAGAAGAGGACAACTATGCTCCTGATGAAAATTGGTATAACATAATACAATTATCAAAAAACTTTATTCCTAAGCAAGGACATGAGTTGTACAAAGAAAAAGAATTTTGTAATTTCATTGCTATGGAACTGCCCTCCAAATAGCTACAAAAGCCATGAAAATTAAGAACTTACTCTACTTGCTATTACTCCTTGCTTTAGGTGTGAATCTCCATGCTCAAAAAATCTCAATCAATGGTATCGTACAATCCTCAGAGGGTGTAAAACTTACAGGGGCTGCTGTCGTTTTAGCAAACGAAACAGGTACCAGCACCAACAAAGAAGGATTATTCTTTCTTAAAACTGATAAACAAAACAGCTATCAAATCTCCGTAAGTATGCTGGGATTCAAAACCTTAGATACAATGGTAGTCGCTGTAGGTGGTGATAATATTTTTCTAGAACTAACACTGGAGCAAAATATTTTTGAACAACCAGAGATTATCGTTCGCCCTGATGAGATAACTTTATTTGATAGAAACGATTGGACAATTTTAGACTATGATATCTTTGATCATCAACTTGTCGTTCTTTCTATCCGAGGACGCAAACGGAAATTGCAACTGTATACAATGCAAGGATATTTACTATCTGAGCTTGATGTAGACCGACAGTTTAATGAAATTCACATCAGTTGTACCAACCGTGTACACCTTGTTGGAAAGACAGAGGGCTTAGAAATTATTACTAATGATAACAATAGACTTACAAAAAAATCAACTTATGATATAAATCAATTTCATACCTTGATTGAGCCTTGTTTATTCAAACACAATGGCGACTTTGTTTTCAAAAGTCATAGTCGACATAACAAGCGAGTTCATGTTTTTAAATATCTGAAAGATACCAAACCAACGAAACAGGAATTGATTCACGAGTTGTATGATAAGCAGGCTGCTCAAACGGCGCAGTCTTACTACAGGGAAATTATTGGTTTATATTATCAGGCGATTGAGAGTCCTGAAGTAGGCTCTACCACGGAGGGCTTTGCTTTGGATAATACGATCAGACTTCGAGAATGGTCTGGGAACCTCACAGAGTTGGCTGTTACGAATGAACTGGTCATGGCTATCAGCTATTATCGAAATGTAGAAGCAAGACC
Source organism: Saprospiraceae bacterium (assembly GCA_045105695.1). Classification (GTDB taxonomy): domain Bacteria; phylum Bacteroidota; class Bacteroidia; order Chitinophagales; family Saprospiraceae; genus CALGLS01. Next base: position 5,528 of record JBGCDT010000351.1, read on the forward strand.
GATTTTCTATGCTGTATTTTTACAAGACGATAATGTAGTCGTTATGGATGTATTGGAAAAAGGGTTTATGGTTTTCGATAAAAAAGGAAAACAGAAATTCAGAAAGGTGAAGGACCTGGATTGGAAGTCAGAATACAAAGTTGTCACAGATGCTATTACAAATAAGAACTATCTTATTGATGATAAAGACAACGTTTACCTGTTTAGCAATACAAAGAAAAAATGTACTTTGGATGTGGTCGGCCAACTGCCTAAGGAAGGAACTTACAAACGAATGGCTAGGGTAGAGGATGGCGTTTTTTATTATGTGACGCAGCCATCGGGAACTAGTGCGGTTTCGATTTTGCGGAGATTTACGTTGGAATCGGATTGATTATTAATTGCTACTTATGTTATCATCTCTTTTTTATAAGCGGTTTTTTATTGAGTGTGATCTTGGGGATAAAACGCTTAAGGAGATTCTGAAATCTATTTTATTAGAGGACATAGCTTTGACAGATATTAAATTCAGCTTACCCTCTAAAAAACAATGGGCTTTTCAGTATTATACAAAAAATGAGATCTCAGAAAACTATTTAGTGATCACAACGATTAGAGACAAAAGACAACAAATAGTGTTTGTAAAATATGAGAAAGACAGTGGTATCACCGTCGAACTACAGATTGGCAATATGGCTTATTTTTACATCACTTTTTCGATATTTGGATTTTTCGCCTTAGGAATATTGGAAAACGAAAGAAGCACAGAGTATATGCTCCTTATGTCTTTGATGGTTGCCATGATTGGAATTCATATGATAATGCCTCTCTCTAATGCTGAAACCATAGCAGACGATATCAAAACCCAGCTCCACATCGCAGGTATAAAATACCATCCTCAAATTGGCAACTTAAAATAAAATAGACCTACAAAAATAAAAAAAGCCGCCACCCAAAACAGGCAGCGACTTTTCAACTTTATATTTTAAATCGTTTTCTTCTAATTTTTTGAGTAGACTAAAAAGAAGTAGCGACTTCCATTTTCTCATCCACCACATTCACATCGATAATCGGTTCTGCTTTATCAAGTAGTACCAGGCAATCCTTACTCAGGTTTTTAAGGTGTACTTTTTTGCCAACCTTTCTGTATCGTTCTGTGATTTTATTCAAGGCTTCAATTGCGGACATATCTACCACGCGACTTTCTTTAAAGTCAATTACAATTTCATTCGGATCATAAAGTACATCGAATTTTTCATTGAAAACCGTTACTGAACCGAAGAACAATGGTCCGTAGATTTCATAGTACTTTACGCCATTTTCATCAAAACGTTTCCTTGCACGAATTCTTTTTGCGTTGTCCCAGGCAAAAACTAAAGCTGCAATGACCACACCTATGATAACAGCTAGAGCCAAGTTGTGTAAGAAGGCTGTAACTAACGTTACCATAACCATTACGAAAATATCTGACTTAGGCATTTTATTGAAAGTCTTCAAAGAAGCCCACTCGAAAGTCCCTATGGCAACCATAATCATTAGGCCAGTCAATGCGGCCATTGGCATTTGTTCGATCAAGCCAGAGCCAAACATGATGAAGAACAACAACATCAGAGAAGCTACAATCCCTGACAAACGGGCACGAGCTCCAGCAGAAATAGTAATCAAACTCTGACCGATCATTGCACAACCACCCATTCCTGAGAAGAACCCAGA
>JBGCDT010000352.1:0-5898 GCA_045105695.1 Saprospiraceae bacterium
CCCGCTGCTTGCACTCTTTTAATAGATGAAAGTAAGGGAGCTAAGGATCAGACAAGAATAACCTGGCTGGGATTATAAGCTAAGCAGCCTTTCTTCCCCCTAAGCTATAGGCCTGCCGAGGGGCAGGTGTCTGGAATAGCAAAGCTGCACAATGCTGCATCAAATAAACTTGTTCAGATTTTCATTAAGTGTATGGAGGGATGCCAGGAAGGAGAGACAATGCTACCTTCATCATATAGACACTGGTCTGTTTATGTGACGTCCATGCTCTCCGACTCGTTCTCTTCTCGAAAAAACCATTTTTCGAAATTCCATGAGCACTCCTCTTTGATAGATAAGTCTTATGGTCTCAGCAGCAACGAAGCAATTCGTTCAGGGCCCAACACTTTAAAAACAGCTCCGGTCGCTGCACAATGGGAGTTTTGGCATGTTGTTTACCATGCGATGCTGTCAAAGGGAATCAACGCAGATTTTCTTCCAAACGCGAAGTATGCGCCTCCAAGGGTTAAAAGAGGAGCATTGGTTTTATCTGAGATAAAATTCGATAAGATATATGATGAGAAAGTATTGGCTGACCTTGGTAAGTTATAAGTTTGTAAAGGTATTAGTAAAATAATTCCACTAGGCTTTCCCGAACTGCGACAAAAGCAGAAAGAAGTTGTACATAGTTTGATTCGCAATAAAATGAAGAACAGTGTATTGGTAATGGGCTGTGGCGAAGGGAAGACCTTAATCTTGATTGCCTTAGCCTGGATGTTCCAACAGGCCTTTCAGGCGAATGATAATCTGTTTATTGCTGTTATACCCTTTCGAAGTGTTGCTTATGAGTGGTATTTAAAAACCGAGAAGGTAACGTATATAATGTCATGTAGCCATTTATTCAGGGGTTCCTTAGTTAAACGAAAAATTTCCTGGCTTTGTAGTAATTTACGATTCCGATAACAAGCATGCTAGTTTGGGACCAAATTGCCATCTAGTTTTGGTTACAGCTAAACTGTTTGTATCCCATGGTTTTTAAGGTTGTTCACCTATAGAAGACACAATATTGTAAGAATATTTCTTGATGAAGCGCACATCTTTCTTCTCGATGCAACCGAGTATAGGTAAATATTTTCGATTTTTCTGTCAAGTTTCTTTTGGACTTTTATCCTTGAATTCTAGGTTCAACTTGTGTAAAGTACCAAACGTGCTGAAAAACTTTGACGCTCCTGTAACATTGATGTCCGGAACCTTTCCTCAATTCATGGAGGACCAGGCAACGGATTGGTTTGGCTTTCACAAGAGGAATCTAATTATTAATCGATATGGCACTGTGCGACACAAATTAACGTTGAAGCAAATAAAAGTGGAAGCCACTTTAATGCAAACCATAGAAGATCAGATTGATGAGGTTTTCAACAAGTGGCGTGATAATTCAAATGGGATAATTTTTGTAGAAAAAAGAAAGCAAACTGCAGCTTTAAAAGAAGTTCTTGAAAAACGCTTTAGTTCAATTTCCTTCTATGCTTTAAGAGGAAATATGGAACAAAGTGAGCAAGCATCAATTTTGTGTAAGTGGAAAAGAAACCCTGGCCGTGGCATTTTAATTGCGACGACTGTGGCTGCTCAAGGCGTTGATAGTCACCGTACTCGTCTATCGCTGGTTACTTTTAAGCCAAATGAAGTCTGTGTTTTGATGCAAATGCTTTGCCGTGCTGGCCGTGATGGTGGTGACGCTGTTGCGGTAATGCTTGACTATGGTACCACGAAAAATGACGTTGTAAATGGCATTTATGAAGGAAATGGCTGTTTAAGACAACGACTCCACGCAATTCTTGACGGAGACCACCATAATGCAGTATGTGTCAAGGGGGTTTCAAAAAGATGCAATGTTTGTAAAAAAAGCAAAAGAAAAGAAAAGGTATCATTAAGAAAGGAACAAAAGATAGAAGAAGACGACTTGAGAGTTGAAAGGGAACCGATATTAGAAGAAGCTCAACAGCAGCATCCTGTTGATATAACTCTTTATATGGAGTTACAACGCGAAAGACTTAAAACTAAGAGTTATATTGTTGAGCTAGAAGAAAAAATGTCTCGCCAAGCAAAAAAGGAAGAAGCGTTAAAAGAGAAGCATCAAGCTCAGGTCCAATCTTTACAGCAGCAGCTTCAAATTCGTGCAAACCAGATCGACGCCTACAAAAGGCGGCTTCGTCAGAAAAGGATATTGTCGCCCAAGGAGAGATCTGACTCATCCACCTTGAAAAGAATGCGCCTTACATCTGACTTAGACCAGTTCCTGTCACCCATTCAAAGCCAGTCCAGTATCGACAGCATTGCCCAGCAACAAAGTCTAACACCAAAGAGTTGGCTATCAACGATCGGCTCAGATGCAATCGTGGTATCACCGGGCTCTCAAGAAGAAGATCAATCAAGATTTACTGAAATTAGCAAGCCAGAAGAAATCGTTAGAAAATTTCTGAAGATTCTAGACTTTATCAACTTACCCGAAACTAACTGTGGAATAGGAGTTATGGGTGTATATGGTAAATGCACTGCTAGTAAGTAATATAGTAAGAACATATATGAAACTTATAGTTCATTTAGACTGCAAAAACAGAAAATCAAGATTTGCGTTTAACATGTACAGTCATCACTTGAACAACAGATGCTTTCGCTGTTTTGAGACACACTTGGTAACTGTATGCAAAACACGCAAATGGTTTGAAGAAAAGGATAGAGGCCTTTGTCAGTTGTGCTTACTTCCAAAAGAAGGTGGAGTCGGCAGGGGTAGATTACTTCAGCATGCACATTCTGTCGAGGGTTCACATTCAACTACTTGGAGAGATAGGCATTCCAAAGGCAATAACAAGTGCTGTTCAGGCTATGGTGATACAATCTTTCAACTAATCGCTTGCCTTCAAGTAAAATGCAAGCCATGTAAGTGTTGAACTAACATTGAATATATTTTAATTAGATGCAAATAGCTCACAAAAGTGATAGAGACTTTTTTCACGAAATGCTCAGGCTAGACAAATATAATATACCAAAGTACATTCATGAAACCATCCGAGTTGCTAATATCGAATAACAAGATAGGATTCAACACGTTGGGGTTAGCTACTCTTGTTTTAGCGTAACGAATAAAATATACATAACAGTCAATTTGACATCATTGACTTTGGAAATGAATAATTTCATTATGTTTCAACAAGCTGGAGGAACAGGAATAAAACTTGACGGCAAGTTTAGAAGCATCACTATTATTCCTAATTTAATATGTAAATCTACATTAAAAAGAAAGATCAATATAAAAAACAATTGCAACATCTAAAAAGTCAGATCACCTTATACGTCTTAGTAGCTTAAACCACGTCTCCAATGATTGAGATGCAATCGCGAAGCACGCTGTTAGTGATGAAGCAACATTGAGTATACCCTCATCATATGTCAATAGCTGAAGACATTTAAGGGAAATCATCTAACTAAAAGAAAAATAAGCTATCACATATAATTGCATATAAGATCAATTTCAGTTGCGAATTCATATTCTAAGAGATACAATTCAAACTTGGAATATAAACTACACACGAATTGAAATAACACACTTTCTGCACAGAATAGAGACTACCCAAGGTTGCATCAAGGTAAGATTAGCTTCGTAAACAAATTTATTCATGTTTCAAAACGTTGGAAAAACAGGATTAAGGCTTGACGCCAAGCATGGAAACATCATTATCGTTCCTAATTTAATGTATAAATCTACATTAAAAATAAGATCTATACAAAAAACAATTGCAACATCTAAATAGTGAGATCACCTTATAGGCCATAGTAGCTTTAACCACGTCTCCAATGACTAAGATACAATCGTTTATCAAGTTCTTCCTACTTCCATTAGACAATCTTCTAACATCCTTAAGAATCAGGCAATTGCTGCTTGCCACGGTGCAACCTCCCAACATCGATTACATCTACAACTTTATTGTTCCTTGAATGTTACAGTCACCGTTTTTTTGGTTAACCTGCACATGATTATCTACAACCACGATCATTCTTCAGCGTCCACGCGGGTAACGACTTAAGCCACCGCTCTCTCAACATTCTCTACCGGTAGTGTTCTTGCATACGAAAAACCAAGTAAACGACGCTACAGCAAAAGCTTCAGCGATTTTTTTAATAAATTCATCAAAATCCTAAAATCTAAAAACAGATGGAGATCAGCATTTTTCAAGGGCATTGCAAAAAAAATATCTCACAGTTCATCCATGCTCCGAAAAACACTGTGAGTTATTCATTAATTAAACATAAAATTCTTGAAAAAAGAAAAATGCTCCGAAAGTTGGACTAATTGTCAAAATTCAAAAATCTCAAAACTGCATAAGAGTGTCCTTACGCGGGATGGATGACAAAAAAAAGAAGTGGAGACATAACATCAAATTTTAAATACAAAATAACGTTCGCGGCGTGAGTCACTTCTTAGGCCAAGTTTCTTGTTTTGCCTCCAAAATTGATCAAAGGTAGGGGAATTTGCCGCCAAAAAATAACGTTTAGGGGGGGGGGTGCTGCAGCCGCATTTCTTCAAAAAAGCAAAAAAAAACAATTTAACTATTCAGTAAAACAGATAACATCGACATCAATGTGATCATCAATGTCTTAACTTTTCCAAAAATCGTAAATCTGCAATCAAGATTCCGAAACAAGCAGAACTGTTAAGGCTTAGAATCAAGTCCGATTTCGAAAACATCTGAAAGTCTAGGCAAATTGAAACAAAATCCAAAATATAAAAAATTATCTCAATTTTTAGAAATTTTCATCTTTTTTTATAGAAGAATACGAAAAGATTTTGAAAAAAAGAAAAGATGCGAAAATTGAAAACTTAAGATAAAATTAAAATCAGCATTCACAACCGAATCCTTGTTTTTTTTTTACACCAAGAAAAAACGTGCGATGCTTTTTTGATTTTTGCCTTAACTCCTTAGCGGGATGTTGTAGTCTTTTAGAGCACTTTAGTTAATAACAACAGATAACCCCCTATGAGCAATGAGTTTGGATTTCACCTTATTGATTTATCTCCGATCAGACTTTGAATAGGTATTTAAGTTATTAAAACTGCCAGGTTTCCCTTTTTGTTAGTGTATTCTACGAGTAAAAAGTTTGTCCGAGGGGAACTTGATACATTAAATAGACTTGTTAGGTTGACTTGATTATCACTCGAAGCAGAAATAAGGAGAACCCCTCCCAATTTTTCCATTTCCCTCTTGTGTAATATCCTGGGATTGCCATGGTAGATAGACTTTCATTTTACTTTAGTGTAATCGAGTATTTGTACCAGTTTAGTGGGTAGTAGTGCTTGAGCCTTAATTCAAGGTCAGGTGTGCACAGAACACTTTATTGTTATGAATACTTGTTTATTGTTGTGTGTAGTTGTTTTTCAGACTGCTGGGGAAAAATAAATGTTTATGGAAATTGGGCGAACCCCTTTTCTTTTTCATAATTTTTTACCTTACCCGGACTGGACTGGAAAAGTTCCTTATATCAGGAATCCATGTAATTTAATATCAGAGTCGTCAAAAGAATAAAGAAAGTATTTTTGAAGAACACCAGATTTCCAGCCAAGTTGGAAGAAAGGATACAATGCCATCGTTATAGATTCGTATTTGATTGTGGCTTTGGAGTAATCATCTAACATGGACACAGCCAATATAGCTCCTATCCCTACTATAGCGGAGGTTTTCAAAAACATTCTATTAAAGCGTTTGCTAACTTCTTTAGGAACTTGTATGGTTTCTCAGTTCTTACCAGTCAACTTTCGATTGCAATAAAAACGCCTTAAAAGCACACAGTGACTATCGAAAGTCACCGGTCGCATGCCCCTGTTTTAGACGTAACACACCCCGGAAAAAACTTAATTCCGCGAAG
>JBGCDT010000353.1:0-3787 GCA_045105695.1 Saprospiraceae bacterium
TTTTTCACTAAGGATTGCGATTGCCATTTCAGAATCTGATGTGCTTCCTCCAGCGAAAACAAATCAGCGTTGATGCGCTCCTGGCTATTCAAGTACAATTGCTGTCCGAGGTGAACCAGGTTTGATTCAAACTGTAAATTATAATTGATTAAAAACTCCGCAACAGCCGTCGGTGTTTTCAAAGATCGCTTCGCTATTAAATCCAAAATGGAGTCATCCGTCTCGTGACCTACGCCCGATATAACAGGAGTCTTACAATTTGCTACAGCTTTGTTTAATTCATAATCATCGAAAGCCATCAGGTCCAATTTAGCTCCTCCTCCCCTAGTGATCACCACGCAGTCATAAGCTCCGAAGCGATCAATCCTCTCCAGCTGTTGAACTACTTCGGGGCTGGTGTTTTTCCCTTGCATTGCTGTTGGAAATAATTTCACGTTGAAACTATAACCATAATTATTATTTGCCAACTGTGTCATAAAATCCTGATAACCTGCGGCTGTTTCCGAACTGATTAAAGCGATCCGCTGTAAAACAGAAGGTAGTTCTAATGCCTTATTTTTATGCATCAGGTTTTCCTTTTCTAAAGTAGCTATCGTTTCTCTCCGCACCATTTCCATCTTCCCAATGGTATAAACTGGATCAATATCTTCTACTATCAACTTCATTCCATAGCGCTCGTTATAATCTACTCGAACCGCTATTTTCACCTCAACTCCTTCCTGCACTAAGGATTGGAAATCTTTGCCCAGCTTTCGTTTTAGCCTTCTCACATCAGTAGACCAGATCACAGCATCTGACTTTGCCATTAAGTCTTCCGTCTCTTCATTTTTCTGAATCAAGTTCAAATACAAATGCCCTCGCGACAAATTGCACTGCGCAATTTCAGCAGTCAGCCAAATCGCTCGGGGAACATTCAGCGCGATGATCCGTCGAATGTACTCGTTGAGTTCGTAAAGGGAATAGGTTTTGGTCATTTTTTTTTGAAACTACTGACTGTTAACTTTTAACTATTAACTATTAACTTCCTTTGGACGTTGCAAAAGCTTTGCGACCTCGTGAGGAGAATGCGTAGCGCGAGCAAGAGTTCGTAAAGCGGCTAAGTGAATTATTAAGTTCCTGTTCCTAATTATTCAAAATTCATTCATTTATTAAACATCCAAGACCCTCTCAAAACCATCCAACCGCCCTTCCACTCCATCGCCCAACTTCCCTCCCTCCACAAAAGCATGTACATCTCCCAAATATTTCATTGCCAAATAATCCGCGCTCAATACAAATGGCTCAGAAAAATTTTCATTACGATCATCACTGCCACTGCAGCTAATCATTGCCATTGATTTTCCTCTGAGTGTTCTGCCAAGGTCTTTTTCAATTTTTAGTAAATCAGACAATCGATCAAAAAAGGTTTTCATCTGCGCACTCATACTATACCAATAAATTGGAGTAGCCAAAATAAATGTATCGTACTTAGATAAAATACTCCGCATTAAAGGAAGGAAGTCATCCTCCTTGTTTTTAAACTCATAATCAAAGTAACCAATATCGTAGTCTAACAAATCAATTACATCATAGTTGTTGTCTTCCAACAAGTAGTTGATGACCAAACGAGTGTCTCCGTCGGAGCGGGAACTGCCTTGTATAATGAGGATATTGGACATTTTCGTTATTTTAAAAGAAACGCTGATGACGCGATTTTTTTGGATTAACAAAGATTAAAAAAAACAAAAGGAGACAGATCTTATATTAGATCAAGATCCAAAAAATCCGGGTCAGCCGTTTCATTCGCGTTTCTCCTCAAACCAAAAAGAGCGAAATCCAAAAAATCAGATTCCGCCCTTTTATTTATTTTAGAACCAATCGACTATGGGAAAATACCCAAAGCCAAATAGTCACTACTAATTTTGTTAAGCGCACTTAAGAACGCAGCTGTTCTCAGATCGTTTACGTTTTTCTTTCTCTTGTAAACGGATCTGATTTCTCCGTAAGCACTAATCATGGTTTCTTGCAAACCAGATCTTACCAAGTCAACTTCGTCCGCACCTTTAGTTAGGAAATTTCTTTCCTTTACGCCAATGGTTTTACCCGTTGTGCGTTGAACCATGTCTACGAGGTTGTTGTACTTCTCCTGATCGAAACGTTTTTCCATTCTACCGAAACGCATGTGCGATAGATTTTTCAACCACTCAAAGTAAGATACGGTTACCCCTCCTGCATTGATGTACATGTCTGGAATAATCATGATTCCTTTTTTCAAAAGAATGTCTTCTGCTTCTGAAGTTACAGGTCCGTTTGCTGCTTCCGCAATAATCTTTGCTTTTACCTTTGGCGCATTGTCTACACGAATTTGGTTTTCCAATGCAGCAGGAATCAGGATATCACATTCTAATTCCAAAACCATCTTACGTTGCTTCAAATTCTTCGCACCTGGGAAGTCCAAAATAGAACCAGTCTTCTTACGATGCTTCACTAATTTTTCAATATCTAAACCATCTTTGCTGTAGATAGCTCCTTCGTATTCTGCAACTGAAATAATTTTAGCATCTCCTTCTTCCTGACAGATTTTGGCAGCGTAGTATCCTACGTTTCCTAATCCCTGAACGGCTACTGTTTTTCCAGCCATACCAGTTGTCAATCCAATCTTATCCATGTCCTCTTTATAACTTAAAGCTTCTACAAGTGCGTAGTAAACACCACGACCTGTTGCCTCCGTTCTTCCGCGGATACCAGATTGAGAAACGGGCTTACCGGTTACACAACCAGCAGCATCAATGTCTCCACCTTTGAAAGTAGTATAAGTATCTAAGATCCAAGCCATCTCGCGAGAACCTGTTCCATAATCAGGAGCAGGTACATCAATACCAGGACCGATGAAATTTTTACGAATTAATTCTGTGGTATATCTACGAGTGATGGCTTGTAATTGGCCCGTTGTATATTCTCTAGGAGAAATTCGAACACCACCTTTTGCACCACCGAAGGGTACATCTACCAAAGCACATTTGTAAGTCATCAAAGAGGCAAGAGCCATTACTTCGTCTTGATTTACTTTTGAGCTGTAGCGAATTCCACCTTTGGTTGGCAGACGGTGATGAGAGTGTTGTACTCTATAGGCTTCGATTACCTGATATTCCTTTCCGATCTTTACAGGAAAGCGCATTTGGTAAACAGAGTTACAAACACGAATTTGTTCTAAAAGTCCAGAGGGTAAACCAGAGTGCGCAGCGGCTTTTTCGAAGTTACGATTCACACTGTCCAGAAAACTGATGTGTGGAGCTGCTTTGACTGCTTTCTTTTTAGCCATTATTTTCGATTTGTTTTTCCAGCCGGCTTATCTTCCGGTCCAGGTAAATTAGGAATAAAATGATCCCGCTAAAAATAGCTAAAATAACAGCGACGACTACGTACATCTTACCGATGCTGCGCATGAAATCTGAGTTATTAGACTGAGCAATTAATGACGGCGACCAAGAGATAAAGGTCAAAAACAAAATTGCAATTCTTGTACTAGAACGAGCAACTTTGTGCTGCCAAAAATCGCGTATTTTTTTTACTTCACAAACTATCATAACCTTTTTTTTAAAGTAATTTTTTAAGTAAATGAAAATTAAAATAGAAATTAAAATTAAAAAGCTAAACGTATTTCCTTCTACTGGGCATTAATTCTATTGACCGAACTGTTGCTCAATCAATCGATCTTTCAATGCTAGTGCCCGATAAAATAAAGTGGCAATCCAAACACCTAGAAGTGTCCAACCTATTATCGCCGGATAAAAAACAGCTTTCATGG
>JBGCDT010000354.1:0-11084 GCA_045105695.1 Saprospiraceae bacterium
CTTTCGTCAGGATTGCTTAATTGTGAATGTTGTTTTTTGATTTTTTGAATATCTGACAAATTCGGTTCAGCACTTGTTTTCAACAGGAGTAGAGGTCTTCCTTCATGGCTTCGGGCGTATTCCCTCAGTTGTACTCGATCAGAAGCATTTGCCAAAGCACGCATATAATACGTCAGCTGGTCATGACTTACATGCCAATCGCCAACCTGATAACCGAGGACTGATTCAGGGGTAGGAATATTAGGGTCGTAAGTTTGTTCTGGTAGATAGTAGGAGAGCGGCTGTCCTTGAGCGAAAGCTAGGTTAGAAAAACCTAACAATAGAATTACAAAAGTATAAAATGGTTTCATTGCAGCATTGATTTTAGTAGGCTGCTAATGTCGGAAATTGTAAGGGCTAATTTATCTTTTTACAGAATATTTTGGAAGATCAAGGATTCTTCTTTGCAAAATTCTGAATCTGCCGTCCATCTAGTAAATCAATCATCGCAAGTCGAATCAGCTGAAGATATTTTCCTCGGTAGGTAATGATATTTCGAATACGTTTTACAATGAATTCATCTGATTCCATTGCCTCCGAGAATTCTGCCTCTAATTTCATCATTTTATAAGCAGCGTCTGCCTCTGGAATTGCAGAAGCTTGATATAACTGAAAATGTTTAAACATAGCTTGCATGATTTCAGCCGTTTTGTAGGCATGCACATGGCGGAGTGCTTCAATAGTCAGATCTATTTTTTCAGGTTCACTTTGTTTGATGAAATCAACCAGCGTTTGTCTAGTTGTAAAGAACTGTTCGAGATTCATCAATTCGTATTGATAAAGAAGAGCGGCATAAGTAGATTGGAACTGGCTGGCTTGACCTCCGTTTGCCGGAAAGCTTTCCATTCCTTCCGGAACCAACTCTGCGATGGTCTCATCGATTTTCAAAACAGACTGCCATTCAAATTGCTTTCCAGAAGAAATCATAGAATGCATCGGTCGATGTTGCATACCAATATCCGTTAGTTGAATATCATCTAACAATATACTTCCGTTGTACGGCTCTTGCGCTTCTCCATCGTAATAAGCTTGTAGAAATAGAAACTTAAAATCGCGCTCCGGCATTAATAAAAACTGATGCTCATTCCAATCGACATCTTTTATAACAGGACTCTCTGCTAAAAGCTGATAGGTATCACAAACCCGGTTGCCACCAAAAATACGGAGGATGACGCCTTTGTTATACTCCATATCGATTTCCAATTTCTTACTTCGGCTGATACAAGTCGCTGGTTTTGCCAACTGAATGCTAAGGACATAATTGGCTCCGCCTCTCAGTTCAGAGCTAAGTGGTGCGCCGATCATCTCCTGTGTGTCATTATCACGAGTGACCATCATCATGTAATTAAAACCTTGAGCAGCACTATGTTTTACTTTATGGAAATCGGTAAGTTCACTGTGTATGTCGGGAGCCGTTTCTTTACCAGAACCGCAGTCAATCCAACCAGGAATCTCTGTTGTACGTTTGCCAATTTCAGCAAGACCAAGTTCAAAAGAAGGATTTTCGATAGGAATAACAGTCTGTGCAGAGAGGCATAAACCGATCAGTACTAAGAAGTTAGTTAGGTGTAGTTTTGTCATGTTAATGAGTCTTTATTGTAATACTTAACGGTCAGGGGGTTACTTAAAGACATTTACGAAGATAACTAAAAGATAAACAATCAGGAAAGCTGAAGGAGTGAGCTATTTTTTCTCCCAGAATTTCCAATTGATTTTCTTACGTTTCTTTTTCTTAGGTTTAATGATGACATAGCGGAGCGAAACTCCAGTAGTAGTGTATAAGAATTCACTACCGCCGAAGATATTCAGGTTAGGTTGTATATCTAAAGAGAGTGTCATTTTTGCAACGGCCAGTTCTAAACCAGTGATCGCCGAGACACCCGAAGGATGTTTAAATTCTTCTCCAGCAGGGCTAGTGTTGTTATACCAACTTTTATGTAAACCCAACCCGTAATAAAGGTTGAGGCGTTTGAAAAGAATTTTTTGATGTTGCTCTGCTAGCAAAATAACAGAGCTTTGCCCGTTTTGTCCGGCGGCTACTTGTAGGATACCTTCTAAGGTGAAGTTTTTATAAATCTTCTGTTGGACGGTTAGTCCTAGTGTTTTTTCATTCCCAAGTCGTATGCCGGCAGCAGTTCGATAGTGCTGTGCGTCTAAACTGTTTTGCAGTAGTAGAAATAAAGAAGAGAGCAAGGTGATTCTTAGCATGGTTTGAGTTTGTTTGCTGCATAGGAACGTTTTTGAGATACATGAAATTGCAACATGCCTAAGGATATAAACCTACAAGTTTCTTTGTTCTGATTTACATAAAACGGTAAGAAAGACTTTGCCCCTTAATATCAGAAACCTGAACTTGAAAATTTAGTTAGTAACTCACTTCTACCAAAGCAGAACCTTCTTTCCCTATCCAACTATTTCCTTCTTTCCAGAGCAGCTCACTAACTCCTTTGTCGTGTTTTAGAAATCCATGTTCCTGAAACTGACCATTTACCAAAGACCAATAGCTAATGGTTTCAGGGCAACTGATCTTATCACTTTCAGAACTCATACTCAGCAAAAAAGATTTTTTATCACCTGTGAAAATAGGCTCACCAGAGAGTACTGTTTTTTCATTAGTTGCTGTATTTAACAACCAGTACATTGGGCAAGCTAAAGGACGTAGTATTCGAATAATGAAATGTTTAGAACTTGGCAGGTAATCTACAAATTGGTAATACTCGTCTGCCTGATGAGTAAGGAGATGTGTACTGTCGGCAAAGCTCAAAAAAAGTTGTCCACCTTTTCGTTGAACCATTTCGGGATGTAAGTTCATCTGATGCTTTTCTACCGCCCAGCTACATTCATTGAGCGCATCCCACTCATCTTTACGATAACCTTTAGATTCTGCGCAGAGCCGTGCGATAGGACTGCGCTTTTTCTCTTTTGCTATCAGTGCATCGTAATCTGCTTGAGCACAAGTTTTCAGATCTAGCTTAGTCTTTCTGATTGTTTTACCTTCGGCTGTGGCACTTTTGTCGGCACATTGACAAAGGAAGAATACGCTTAAGAGTAGGAGTAAGAGGTTTTTCAATTCAGTTGTATTTATGAAAAAGGATAGAACAGTTTTAAAACACGGCTGTTCTATTTATTTTATACAGCTATTACAGCTTTAATAATACAGATTGGATTGGTCTGTTATGTCAAAATTAGACAAAAAGCCAGTTAACCTTCTGTTTTTTGTAAAATAAAATACTACCCGGAATGGGCTATAAAGAATTGAAACTGTTTTTCGTATCTTGTTAGCTCTTATTCCCCATCCAATTGACTAGTAAATTTTCATACACTCTAACTACCACTCAAACCATGCAGAAATTGAGACTTACGCTCCTATTGGTCCTCGTATCTATATTTGCCCAAGCGCAAAACCAAAACTTCGAAGGACGAATTCAAGATTACTCTAATCAATCTTCTCTTCAGGAAAAATTTAAAGAATTTCAAGTTTACCAAATCGATGCAGCAGCACTTCATCAATATTTACAAACGGATGATGATACTGAAGAATCGCGTGTAGCTTTAGAACTTGGTACAGATCATAATTGGGATTTATTGCTACTTCCTAGAGACCTTAGATCGTCAGACTACCAAGTCCGTGCGCAGACTAAGGATGGAATTGAAATACATGAACCAGACGTAAACAAAACCTTTAGTGGTTATGTACAAGGTTCGCAAGGTGGCAATACCGCTCTTACCGTAGATCAAAATTTCATTTATGGTTTTGTAGAAAAAGGAGACGACGTATTCTACATAGAGCCGCTTCGGTATTTTGTAGAAGGAGCTTCTGAGAATTTATTCGTCGTTTACGAAGAAGACCAGGTGATCAAAAATGACGAGCATAAATGTGGTGCGGAACACGTAGCTGAAAACGCTGGTAAATTTCAAAAGCAAAAGGAGAAAAGTACGAAGGAAGAAGAGGACAATATTGAAAAAGGAGTAATGATGCTTTGTTATGATGTAGAAATTGCACTCGCCTCTGATTTTTCGATGTATACTAAATATGGTAACTCTATCCCAAACGTAGAGAACCAAGTACTAGGTGTACTCAACAATGTTCAGACAAACTACGATGACGAATTTACCCATAACATCAACTTTGTAGTACCTACCCAATTCATTTCGACTTGTAGCACTTGTGATCCATGGACCAATTCAACAGACCCCTTTGTTCTATTACCTAATTTCAGAGGCTGGGGGAATGGTGGCGGCTTCGGTGGCGGTATTATATACGATGTTGCTTCCTTATGGTCGGATAGAAACTTTGACGGACCAACGGTTGGTCTCGCTTACGTTGGTGTTATTTGTAGTAATTCTCGTTACAATGTCTTAGAAGATTTTTCTGGAACAGCTTGGGCGTTACGTGTTCTGCATGCTCACGAGCTGGGACATAATTTTGATGCAGTACATGATACTGGAGGAGGACTTATTATGTCTCCTTCTGTGAATAATAGTAACACATGGTCTGGAAACTCTATCAACGATATCAACGCGCATGTACAGAGTAGGATAAACGTTGGTTGTATCGTAGAATGTGCTTCTAGCGTTCCTCCTCCGGTAGCAGGTTTTACATCGAATACGCAGAGTGGCTGCGTTCCGCTTGTCGTAAACTTTCAAGATAATTCCACAGATGCTACTTCTTGGTCATGGACCTTCGAAGGTGGAACACCTGCTACTAGTAGTGATCAAAATCCAGTAGTCACTTATTTAAACGCTGGAGATTTTGACGTATCACTTGAGGTTAGTAATGCTTCTGGAAGTGATGTTTTATCCCAGCCAGATTTTATTGTTGTAGACGATATTCCTGATGTGAGCTTTTCATCTTCAGCTAATGAGCTGGTCGTTGATTTCTTCAATACCAGTACAAACGCCAATAGTTACTTTTGGGATTTTGGAGATGGTAACAGCAGCACAGATGAAAATCCGATTCATGTTTATGGTAATGACGGAGAGTACGTGGTTACTCTGGAAGCAACAAATACTTGTGGTGCCAATATATTTACAGAAGTCATTACTATCGTAAGTTCACCAACAGCTCTATTTGATTCTGACTTGACAACAGGTTGTTCGCCCTTATCTGTTCAGTTTGCCAATCAGTCTTCTCCAAACGCAACTTCCTGGAGTTGGTCTTTCCCCGGTGGAAATCCATCTAGTTCTACAGCTGTAGATCCAGTGGTGGTATACCAAAATCCAGGGATTTATGATGTAGAGTTGACAGTAGGCAATGCTGCCGGTTTTGATACTTACACTCAGTTAGCTTATATCGAAGTATTGCCTGATCCGATAGCAGGTTTTACGTTTGTAGTTACGAATGATGTAGAAGTTCAGTTTACCAATACCTCTACTAATGCAGACTCTTATGCCTGGGACTTTGGAGATGGTAACGGGAGTACGATGGAAAATCCTATGCACACTTATGCTGGTGCGGGTACTTACGAAGTGACTTTAATTGCAAGCAATGTCTGTGATGCTCCTTCATTCACAACTACTATTGAAATCATTCTTTCTGTTCCTCCTGTTGCTGATTTTACAGCAGATGAGGTTTTCGGTTGTGTGCCGCACATTGTAGAATTTGAAAGTACGTCAACCAATGCGACAAGCTGGGACTGGACTTTCCCTGGTGGCGCTCCTGCTACTAGTACTAACGAAGATCCAAAAATCAATTACAATAATCCTGGGACTTATGATGTGACATTAATCGTAACTAATGGAAGTGGTTCAGATACCATCACATTAGAAAATTACATAACTATAGATGATGTACCAGACGCTGATTTTACAACAAGTATAAACGGAGGATCGGTAGATTTTATCAATACAACTACCAACGGAGACAGTTATGCTTGGAATTTTGGAGATGGAAATACGAGTACAGATGAAAATCCTAACAATGTGTACACGGCAAGTGGTGATTATACGGTTCAGCTGATTGCAACTAATATTTGTGGAAGTGATAC
Organism: Saprospiraceae bacterium; assembly: GCA_045105695.1. Classification (GTDB taxonomy): domain Bacteria; phylum Bacteroidota; class Bacteroidia; order Chitinophagales; family Saprospiraceae; genus CALGLS01. The sequence goes on from JBGCDT010000354.1 coordinate 6,027, forward strand.
GACCGATCAAGAAATCACAGTGGTAATTCCACCAACTGCTGATTTCTCTTCTGATGTAACGAGCGGTTGTGCAGACCTTACGGTGAATTTTACAGATCAGTCTACTGATGCGACCGCATGGAGCTGGGTCTTCAACGGAGGTACACCTGCTACCAGTACAGATCAAAACCCTACAGTTGTTTACGATACGGAGGGAACCTATACCGTTGAGTTGACCGTAACAAATGCATCTGGTAACAATACAATTACATTGACGGATTATATTACAGTCAATGACGTTCCAAACGCAGACTTCAATACAACTCAGACTGGAAATGATGTTGATTTTAATAATAATACAACAAACGGAGATACCTACGCTTGGACTTTTGGAGATGGCAATACCAGCACAGAGGAAAATCCTTCTAACACTTATCCCGGTGATGGGACTTATACTGTAGAACTCGTTGCAACGAATGATTGTGGAACGGATGCTTACGAAGAAGAGATAACTATTTCTACTTCTCCAACTGCGGCTTTTACTTCAGATATAACAAGTGGTTGTGCAGATCTTACCGTAGCATTCACAGATCAATCTTCGCTGAATGCAACCAGTTGGTCATGGACTTTTGAAGGAGGAGATCCTGCAACAAGCACAGATCAAAACCCAACAGTAGTTTACGATGAGGCAGGTACTTACGATGTAACACTAACGGTAACAAATGCCGCCGGTGAAAACACAACAACAGAGACGAGTTACATTTCTGTAAATGACGTTCCAGATGCTGATTTCGATTTTACAATAAATGGTAATGACGTAGATTTTAACAATACTTCTACAAATGCAAATTCATACGCCTGGGATTTTGGCGATGGCAACTCTAGTACAGCTACGAACCCTTCTCATACCTATGATTCTGATGGAACATATACGGTAGAGTTAACAGCAACCAATGATTGTGGTGATGATGTGATTACACAAACAGTAATTATTTCAAATGCACCAACTGCAGATTTCAGTGCAAATCCGACTTCAGGTTGTATAGACCTCACGGTTTCTTTTACAGATGAATCTTCTGATAATGCAGTGACTTGGGAATGGACATTTGAAGGAGGAGATCCTGCAACCAGCTCCGCAGAAAACCCAACGGTTGTTTACGGAAGTGCAGGAACTTATGATGTAACACTAACGGTAACGAATCTAGCAGGAGAGGAGAGTACCGCTACAGAAACAAATTTCATAGTTGTAAACGAAGGCCCAACGGCAGATTTCGATTTTACAACAAATGGTAATGATGTAGATTATAACAATACTTCTACAAATGCAGATTCATATGCTTGGGACTTCGGTGATGGAAACTCCAGTACATCTGAAAATCCATCTCATACTTATGATATGGATGGAACTTATGATGTAGAGTTGACCGTAACCAATGATTGTGGTTCTGATGTGATTACACAAACAGTAACCATCTCAAATGCACCAACTGCAGATTTCAGCGCAAGTCCGACTTCAGGTTGTACAGATCTTACGGTTTCTTTCACAAATGAATCTTCCGATAATGCAGTGACTTGGCAATGGACTTTTGAAGGAGGAGATCCTGCAACCAGTACCGCAGAAAACCCAACGGTTGTTTACGGAAGTGCAGGAACTTATGATGTAATACTAACGGTAACGAATCTAGCAGGGGAGGAGAGTACTACTACAGAAACAAATTTCATAGTCGTAAATGAAGGCCCAATAGCAGGTTTTACAACCGACATCAGTGGAACTTCTGTAAGTTTTAACAATACTTCTACAAATGGAGATACTTACTCCTGGGACTTTGGAGATGGAAACACAAGTACTGCTGCAAATCCTACAAATGTTTATGACGAGGACGGAACTTATACTGTTGAATTAACTACAACCAACGATTGTGGTTCCGACGTTACTACTCAAACTGTAACCATAGTAACGCCTCCAGTTGCTGACTTTACAGCGAACACTACTTCGGGATGTACACCACTAACTGTCGATTTCACGGACCAGTCTTCTGACAATACAACGGCTTGGTCTTGGACCTTTGAAGGAGGAACACCAGCGAATTCTATAATGCAGAATCCATCAGTAGTTTACGATGCTCCAGGTGTTTACACAGTGACTTTGGTTGCAAGTAATGCAGCTGGTAACAATACAATTACGCAAACAGATTACATTGTTGTAAATACAGTTCCAGTAGGTTCGTTCACAAGTACTGTAACTGGAAGCTTAGTTACATTTGAAAATAATTCTATAAATGCAACTTCTTACAGTTGGAATTTTGGAGACGGAAATACGAGTGAAAGCACAAACCCTACGCATACTTATGACGGGGATGGAACGTACACAGTGACTTTGATTGCAACTAATAATTGTGGATCTGTGACGGTAACTGGAGTTGTTGTTATTTCGACCGACCCAGTTGCAGGTTTCTCCGCTACTCCGACTACAGGTTGTAGTCCTCTGGAAGTAAGTTTCATGGATGATTCTTCTCCGAATACAACCAGTTGGTTATGGACTTTTGAAGGAGGAACGCCAGCGACTTCTACAGAACAAAACCCTGTCGTAACTTTCAACGATCCTGGAACTTACGATGTAACACTTGTTGCGACTTCTCCAGGAGGTGACAACACATTCTCTCAAACAGATTATATTATAGTATTGGGATCACCTAATGCAAGCTTCACTTCTAACACAACAGGTACAACCACTACCTTTAGTAATACAACAACTGGTGGAGGTACTTACAGTTGGGACTTCGGAGATGGAAACAGCAGCATTGATCCCAATCCAGTACATACCTATGATACGGACGGAACCTATACTGTTATTCTAACTGCGACTAACGATTGTGGTTCTACTACAGCTACAGAAACAGTGGTAATTGTAACGACTCCAACAGCTGGCTTTACTGCTGACAACACAACTGGTTGCGCGCCACTTACTGTGAACTTCTCAGATAACTCTTCTGATAATACAACAGGCTGGTTATGGACTTTCACTGGTGGAACGCCAGAGACATCAACGGATCAAAACCCAACAGTCGTATTCGATGCGCCGGGTACATACGCTGTGACTCTACAAGCAAGTAATGCCGCTGGAACAAATACAGCGAGTGAAACTGGTTTCATAACTGTGCTGGACGGACCAAGTGCAGACTTTACCAGTACGCAAACAGATGCTACTCTCGAATTCACAAATACTTCTTCAAACGCAGATACTTACAGTTGGGATTTCGGAGATGGAAATGGTAGCGCAATGGAAAACCCAACGCATACGTATACGATGAGTGGCGTCTTCATTGTGACTTTGACAGCGACGAATGATTGTGGTTCTACTACAGCTACAGAAGAGGTCACGATTTCTTTGACTGCTGCTCCAGTTGCTAATTTCTCAGCGGATGTGATCAGTGGTTGTTCGCCACTAGTAGTTAACTATACAGATGAATCATCTGATAATACAACAGGCTGGTCTTGGACTTTTGAAGGAGGAATGCCAGCTACTTCTACCGATCAGAACCCACAGGTTACCTACGATCAGGTTGGTAATTATAATGTGACTCTTACGGTTACAAATAGTGCAGGAGAGAATACCATTACAGAAACCAGTTTTATAAATGTCTCAGAAGCAGAGCCACTTTCAGGTTTTAATTCTGCCATTGATGACTCTACAGTTGATTTTACCAATACAAGTTCTGGTGCAACGAACTACGCTTGGGATTTTGGTGATGGTAATTCAAGCGACATGGAAAATCCAACCCACATTTATGATGAGGATGGAACATATACAGTTGTCTTAACGGTCACTAATGATTGTGGTACTTCCGAAATTTCAGAAACAGTAGTTATCGCTACTTCACCAACTGCAAACTTCTCTATGGACACCAACTCAGGTTGTGGGCCACTAACGGTTAATTTTTCAGATGAGTCTTCTAACAATACAGTTACATGGGCTTGGGAATTCACAGGAGGAACACCTGCTACTTCTTCAGAACAGAATCCAGTAGTTGTTTACGACACACCGGGTAACTACGATGTTACTTTAGTTGTAACTAATGCGCAAGGAATGGATACAGAAGTTCAGACGAATAGTGTTGTAGTCGAAGCCGCTCCAACCGCTGCATTTAGCGCAAGTGGAGCAGATCTAACCATTGATTTTACAAATACTTCCACAAGTGCAGATACCTACAGTTGGACATTTGGCGATGGAGGTACGAGTATGGAATCAGACCCATCTCATACTTATACAAATGGTGGTGATTATGATGTCCAATTGATTGTGACGAATGATTGCGGAATGGATACAACTTCTATGACAGTAACCATTGGAGGTGCTGCGCCTACGGCATCTTTCTCTGGAATGCCTGCAAGTGGCTGTACCTCTCTAGTGGTTGATTTTATGGATGAATCGATTGGCGCTTCAAGTTGGTCTTGGGCTTTTGAAGGTGGAGAACCTGCTACGTCTGATGAACAGAATCCACAAGTGACTTATAACACACCAGGGATTTATCCAGTAACATTAGGAGTGACCAATGCCTTTGGTAGTAACTCATTGACCTTGGTTGGATACGTAGAAGTCTTGGATGAACCAACTGCTGGATTCACCGCGACCTCAAGCATGGCTACAGTGAATCTTATGAATACTTCTACAAATGGAACTTCTTACTCTTGGGATTTTGGAGATGGAAATACCAGTACAGAAGAGAACCCAAGCCACACTTATGATTCGTCAGGTGAGTACACTATTACATTAACGACAACAAATGATTGTGGTACTTCAATGACTACGGAAACGATAATGATTACGATTTCTTCTACGGAGTTACCTGCTTCAGTTGAATCTTTCGACCTCTATCCAAACCCAACTAATGGATCATTCAACTTAGAAATTGAGGCTACTCCGACAGACATTTTACGAGTACAGCTTTTCGATATTGTTGGTCGTAAAATGATGCAACAACCATTTGATTTCCACACTGGGAAATTGAGTCATCAGTTTGATGTGCGTGAATTGGCTTCTGGAACTTATGTATTGCAGGTGTTGATGGGAGATGAAGT
>JBGCDT010000355.1:0-16267 GCA_045105695.1 Saprospiraceae bacterium
CGACTTTAGGTTTGTCGCTTTTATAAAAACGGGAGGGTACTAAGATGATATTTGAAATCTAAAACCACATCCATTACATTACCTTGCCAATTCGAATACTCAAATTCAAGATTATCAATCTTTTACAAAAATATCCCCATCTTCTTATTACAGTCGACACCAAGTTATTTCCTACCTTTCGGCGAATTTTAAAGAGGAATTTAGTGCATATCAATTTTATAACTCCCCACTGATACAGAATGCCCAAACTTTGAGTATTGACACACTTAGAACTAATCTAAATTTTATGTCCAAAACATTAGCAAAAATAACCGGCGTCGGAGGCTACGTTCCCGACTACGTACTGACGAACAAGGAGTTGGAAACCATGGTCGAAACCAACGACGAATGGATCAGAACTCGTACTGGAATCAAAGAACGAAGAATACTGAAAAAAGAGGGTTGGGCTGCTTCTGACATGGGGGCAGAAATGGTACGTATGGTTTTGGAAAAAACCAATACAGACCCTTCTGAGGTAGAATTATTGATATGTGCGACGATTACTGGCGATATGGTTTTTCCAGATACGGCAAATACAATCTGCGATAAGGTCGGAATTAATAATGCCTTTGGTTACGATATCAACGCGGCTTGCTCAGGTTTCCTATACGCATTATCAACAGGAGCTAAATTCATAGAATCCGGATCACATAAAAAGGTAATCGTTGTAGGCTTAGACGTAATGTCTTCTATCCTTGACTACACGGATCGAGCTACTTGTATCATCTTCGGAGATGGGGGAGGGGCAGTGATGTTGGAGCCTGGTGAAGACGGAACTGGTATCACAGACGCTGTCCTAAAATCTGATGGAAGTGGAAGAGCTTATCTACATATGAAAGCAGGAGGTTCTTTAAAACCACCAACCGCAGAAACAGTTGCGGCCAACGAACACTATGTATATCAGGAGGGGCGAACGGTTTTCAAACATGCGGTTCGCGGTATGGAGACAACCATCAAAGAGGTCATGCAAAGAAATAATCTAACGAATGATGACATTGATTGGCTTATCCCTCACCAAGCCAACATCCGTATCATAAAATCGGTAGCGGATGCTTGTGATTTCCCAATGGAAAAAGTCTTGATCAATATCGAAAAATACGGAAATACGACTGCAGGAACGCTACCTCTCTGCTTATGGGATTTTGAATCTAAATTTAAAAAAGGCGATAAGATTTTGTTGACGGCATTTGGAGGTGGATTTACCTGGGGAACGACTTATTTGGTTTGGGGGTACTAAACTGTTGACGATTAACACAGACTGTTAACATTCCTTCGAATGTAGAAACCTGTGGAGCTAAGGAATTGAGCGCTTTGAACTTGAACTTGATATTTGTCTCTTGATTTTCAAAAAGCGCAAGTATCAAGAGTCAAGTTCAAAATCAAAAACCTCCGAGTGTGGAAAACTACGAAACTTACGAACTAAGTCCCATTCAATTATTCATTCATTCCCTTATTCAATCATTAATATTCCCTATATTTGCGCCACTTTTAATTATTAATTTTTTTAATATCTTACTTAGCAAATGGCAAATACTTCAGAAATAAAGAACGGACTCTGCTTGAATTTTAACAACGACGTGTGGACTGTAGTAGAATTCTTACACGTAAAACCAGGGAAAGGACCTGCCTTTGTGCGTTGCAAATTGAAAAGTTTAACCAGTGGTAAAGTAGTCGACAACACTTGGCCTTCTAGTCACAAGATCGACGTGATCCGAGTGGAAAGACGAAAATTCCAATTCCTATATAATGATGACATGGGATATCATTTCATGAATAATGAAACCTATGAGCAGACGATGATTCCATTGGAATTAATTACGAAGCCAGAACTTATAAAGGAGGGGTCTACTGTAGATATCTTATTTGATTCTAATAACGATGTGCCACTTACTATGGAATTGCCTCAGTACCTAGAATTCGAAGTAACTTACACAGAACCTGGCGTAAGAGGAGATACTGCAACTAATGCAAAGAAACCTGCTAAGCTAGAAACTGGTGCAGAAGTTCAAGTTCCCCTTTTCATAAATGAAGGAGACATTATAAAAATAGAAACAGCAACTAGTAACTATGTAGAAAGAGTGAAGAAGTAATCGAACTTTTTTAGCTACCAGAAGTTACTCCTGTATAGTCCATTAATCTGCGATAAAAAACATCGAAGAACCAAACACAATACTATGAATTTTAAAGAAGTTCAAGATCTAATCAAACTCATCAACAAGTCTAACCTTACCGAATTCAAAATGGAAAAGGAAGACTTCAAAATTTCTATCCGAACTAAGAAATACGGACGTGGAAGATCGCAGGCCCCTGCACCACAGTTGGTTCCGATTTCAACTCAGCAAATGCCCGTTCAGATGGCTTCACCTGCTCCTGCTCCGGCAGCAGCTCCTCCTAAAAGTGCTGCTTCAGAAGCTCCTAAGGCAGAAGCAGAAGAGGACACTAGCAACTTGGTAGAAGTTAAATCTCCAATCGTTGGTACTTTTTACCGTTCCTCTTCTCCAGACAAAGACGCTTATGTAAAGGTAGGTGATGTCATCGAGAAAGGATCAGTGGTTTGTATCGTCGAAGCTATGAAGTTGTTCAACGAAATCGAATCTGAAGTGAGTGGACGTATCGTGAAAGTATTGCTTGATAATGCTCAGCCAGTACAGTACGACCAACCATTATTCCTCGTCGATCCGGCTGGGTAATTCATCAACGCTCTATTGCTTTCAGCAGCAATGCCTTGCAAATTCATTTTTAGTTTTTGCTCTTTGTAACAATACTTTTACAAACTAAACGGTGTTGCCACAAAAGTAAAATCAGTCCAACTTAAAAAAGACTACACGCGCATGTCTGAACCAAAATTATTCAAAAAAATATTGATCGCTAACCGTGGTGAGATCGCTTTGCGTATCATCAGAACCTGCAAAGAGATGGGGATCAAAACGGTAGCTGTATATTCAACTGCAGATAGAGAAAGCCTACACGTACGTTTCGCTGACGAAGCGGTTTGTATTGGACCTCCTTCCTCCGCAGAGTCCTACCTTAGTATTCCAAAAATAATGGCAGCTGTAGAAATTACCAACGCTGATGCAGTGCATCCTGGCTATGGTTTCTTAGCTGAAAATGCAGACTTCGCTGAAGTGTGTGCGGAATATGGTATCAAATTCATAGGACCAACTCCTGACCAGATTCGTAAAATGGGGGATAAGATCACTGCCAAAGATACGATGATAAAAGCAGGTGTTCCTGTGGTTCCTGGGTCTGAAGGTCTGTTGAAAGACTTGAAATCAGGACTCAAAATCGCTAAGGAAATCGGTTACCCAATCATCCTAAAAGCAACTGCTGGTGGTGGTGGGAAAGGAATGCGTATCGTCTGGAAACCAGAAGAATTTGAAGAGAACTGGGAAAAAGCAAGAATTGAAGCAAAGGCCTCTTTTACGAATGACGGAATCTACATCGAAAAATTTGTAGAAGAGCCACGACATATAGAAATCCAAATAGCTGGAGATAAATTCGGATTAGTTTGTCACCTTTCTGAGAGAGATTGTTCTATACAAAGAAGACATCAGAAACTGGTAGAGGAAGCACCGTCTCCTTTCATGACTAAGAAGTTGCGTAAAGAAATGGGAGCTGCTGCCATCAAGGCTGGTGAGTCCATCAATTACGAAGGTGTTGGAACGGTAGAGTTCTTAGTAGACAAACATAAGAAATTCTACTTCATGGAAATGAACACTCGTATACAGGTAGAACATACTGTAACGGAGGAAGTCATCGACCACGACCTCATCAAAGAACAAATAAAAATCGCCTGCGGCTACCCAATATCTGGAAAAAATTACGAACCAAAGATGCACGCCATCGAATGTCGTATCAACGCAGAAGACCCATTCAATAACTTTAGGCCAAGCCCTGGAAACATAACTTCTTTCCACAGCCCAAAAGGTCATGGAGTCAGAGTAGACACACACGTTTACGCAAGCTATAGTATTCCACCTTATTATGATTCTATGATTGCAAAGCTCATTTGCCGTGCGCAGACCAGAGAGGAGTGTATCAAAAAAATGGCTCGCGCCTTAGATGAGTTTATAGTAGAAGGTGTAAAGACAACTGTTCCTTTCCACCAGTTATTGATGAAAGATAAGAAATTCCAAAGCGGTGATTTCAATACAAGTTTCATTGATACTTTTGAGATGAAGAAGCCCGATTAGCTTTTTTAAGTACAAGAGACGAGTATCAAACTCAAGCTCAAAAGCTCCACGGTTTTACGTCCGAAGGAATTTGAACTTGAGTTTGGTTCTTGATACTTGAACTTTAAGGTTACAAGAGACAAGCTTTCAACTTCAACTTCAAGTTCAAAAACACTCAATTCGTCGGCTCCGCAATCTTCTACAATCGAAGGAAGTTAATGGTTAAAGGTCAACAGTTAAAAGTTGCCACTCATTCCAAATCAATCACTACCCGTGAATCAGCTTCGACGCCTAATTTCCTATTTAAAAAACTACAAGCCTCTTGTAGCAGCAAACATCTTCTGCAATATCATGATGGCGCTTTTCACTGTGGTGAGTATCCCAGCCATTATTCCTTTTTTACAAGTTCTTTTTGAACGTAGTCCGAAGACTACGACATTACCCGAGTGGTCCTGGAATATAGAAACGATTGTGAGCTATACGCAAGCTTATTTTGGGCAATTGATCCAGTCGGAAGGTCAGGAGCAAGCCTTGGCTTACATCTGCGTTGGAATTGTAGTGTTGTTTTTTCTGAAAAATCTATTTCGTTATTTGTCTCTTGTCGTGATGGCTCCGATACGTAATGGTATTGTTAGAGATATTCGGCAACAGCTCTTCGGGAAAATGTTGCAACTACCATTGGCTTACTTCTCAGAAGAACGGAAAGGAGATTTGATGTCCCGAATCACTGCAGATGTGCAGGAGGTAGAGTGGAGTATTCTCAATGTCTTGGAAATCATTTTTCGAGAACCATTGATTATTTTGGGGAGTTTGGCCGTGATGCTTTATATCAGCCCCTCGCTTACAGGTTTTGTCTTTGTGTTGTTTTTTTTTACAGCTTTGATTATAGGAGGGATAGGAAAGACTTTGAGGAAACGATCGGCCGTAGCGCAAGAGCAACTAGGAGGATTGGTGAGCAGAATTGAGGAAGCACTTTCTGGCTTACGAATAATTAAAGCATTTGCTGCAGAGCAATATCAGGAGGATCGCTTTGGCAAAGAAAATAATGCGTATCGAAATACGCTGACTAGAATGTTGTGGCGTAGAGATTTGAGTTCTCCCTTGTCAGAATTTTTAGGGATTGCAGTAGTCGCTATTCTGCTTTGGTATGGTTCGCGTCTGGTATTCAGTCAGCAATTGGAAGCAGAAAATTTCTTTGCTTTTCTTTTTGCCTTTTTTCAAATCATAGCTCCTGCCAAATCCTTTTCCTCTGCTTTTTATAACATTCAAAAAGGATTGGCAGCGATGGATCGTATCGAAAGTATTCAATTTGCTAACAATACAATTACGGATGCTGCTGATGCCAGAGAGGTGAAGGGATTCAATCACTCGATTCAATTCGACAACATCAGTTTTAGCTATAGTAATAAGTTAGAGGAGCGTGTTTTAGATAATATAAATCTTCAAATTCCCAAAGGACAAGTAATTGCGCTGGTTGGATCTTCTGGTAGCGGAAAAACAACCTTGGTTGATTTACTACCTAGGTTTTATGACCCGCAAAAGGGGAGCATTCTCATTGATGGAAAAGACATTCGAGCGTATACCCTTTCTTCTCTACGCTCCCTTTTAGGAATCGTGAGTCAGGCACCTGTACTTTTCAATGATACCATTTACAACAACATTGCTTTTGGTATGGAAGGTATTAATACTGCTAAAATTGAAGAAGCAGCTAAGATCGCAAATGCACATGATTTTATCCTAGCTACAGAAAAGGGCTATCAAACCAATATTGGCGACGGAGGGGGAAAACTCAGTGGAGGACAACGACAAAGACTAACCATCGCCCGCGCCATTCTCAAAAATCCTCCAATTCTAATTCTGGATGAGGCAACTTCCGCTCTGGATGCTGCATCTGAAAAGTCAGTGCAAACCGCATTAAATCAACTGATGAAGGAACGAACAACAATCGTTATTGCTCATCGCTTGGCAACAATACGCCATGCAGATGAAATAATAGTATTGGAAAAAGGCCAAATTGTTCAGCGTGGTGTACATGAAGAGCTAATGGAAGTAGACGGAGTTTACAAGAAACTGTTGGCACTTCAACAAGGCTGAGCAACCCTATCCAATTAATTATGCGTTAATATAAACAGTCCTCAATACACGTATCATTTAAAAAGCGTAATTTTAGGGTACAATTTTCAAAAAATATCTTTTTGACGAGGAATGACAATATTATAATTATGGTTAGAAAACTACAATTTTTATTTATCGCACTTTTGGTTAGTTGTGCAGCTTCTGCTCAAATTACTATAACGAGTGAAAGTTTTCCAGCTCCTGGAGATACGCTTAGGACAGCTTTCGATGCGATGCCAAGTGATATTGATTTATTGGAGCAAGGAGCAGACAAAACTTGGGACTTTACTTCTCTGGCTGGTATAAGTCAGGAGACGGTCATTAGAAATGCCAACGAAGGGCAGTACACTAATCAATTTCCTACAGCAGATATTTTAATTGGGAACCCTGATGGGAATACTGGCGAATTTTACTATAACAAAACGGACAATCTCTATGAGCTGTTAGGCTACGTTGGTCCAGATCCTGCAGATTTTGGAATTAATGTTATCGCCAAGCTCTCTCCACCATCTCCGGAACGAAGAGCACCACTTAATTTTATTGATTTTAATAATAGCAGTTATAATATTGAAATTGCTTTTAGTACCGATTTGATCCCAGGAAATATTTTGGATAGCTTTCCAGTGGCTCCTGATTCATTGCGTATTCTGATTTCCAATCAACGATTGGATGCAGTAGATGCCTGGGGTACTTTAACTATTCCTGAAGGAACTTATGATGTATTGCGTGAAAAGCGAGAGCAAGAGAGAGAGACCCGATTAGAAGTATATGCTGGTGTAGGGCCTTTCGGACAATGGTTTGATGTAACGGATATCATAGGCTTTGATTTTTTAGGAAAAGATACCACTATCACGTATAATTTTTTTAGTAATGATGCAAAAGAAGCCATTGCTGAGGTTACGGTTGACCCTGAAACAAATGATCCTATTTCGGTAACCTATAAATCAAATGAAGTTGACGATCCTACAAGCTCTATGAAATATGTAGACCAAGGCAGAGCCGATATATTCGCTTATCCAAACCCAGCCATTAATGATGTTCGCTTTGATTTTATCAATTTACCTACGGATACTTACGATCTAAAAATTTATAATATTCTAGGGGTAGAAGTCTATTCACAGGAATACTCGATCACTGATCGGAAAACGGTGAAAATGGATCTATCGAGAATGCGTAAAGGAACCTATTTGTACAGTTTGGTAGATAGCAGAGGAAAGCCAGTGACCACAAAACGACTGGTAGTAATGAAACCATAACAAGAGTCTTACATTTTTAGAAAGATGAAAGGGATCAGAATTTAAAAAACCGATATTGCTATTTTTGCGATATCGGTTTTTTAGTAGATCTAACGATTCAACCCATTAGTCGAAGAAACGGCACTATCGCTCAACTTAACCAAGAAACAGGAGTTTTATTAACGTCGCCTTAACAATCATGCTACGCAACTTTCTGAACTTTAAGGAGTCTATAAATGTGTTGACTAGTAATTAAATAACCAAAATGAATTAATATGAAAAAGCTAAGCTTATTAACCTTATCCCTTTTGATGACCCTATCTTTATTTGCACAAAGAGAAGAAACTATATTTGGAAAAAGTGGTCTCCGTATTACCGGAGCCTGGGGTGGTCTCACAACAAATATCTCAGAAGTAGAAGATGACTATGCAGTGTACAACGGAGGATTTGGGGGTATTGAATTCAACCGTTCCGTTTTCATTGGTTGGGGCGGATATAAACTCGGTACAGATGTACTTATTGGTGATGTTGGTAGCGAAAAGAACTTAGAAATGAGTTTCAATGGATTGATGTTAGGATATACTCCAAAAGCACATAAGCCGATTCATCCTAGTTTTATGTTGATGGGGGGTACAGGCCAAATGGAATTAGGAGGAGAAGAGGGAGAAGATGATATTTTTGTAGTGCAGCCGTCTGCTGGATTGGAGTTGAATGTGTTTCGTTGGTTTCACATTGATCTGAGAGGAGGTTATAGAATTGTAATGGATTCTGATTTGGTAGATGCTTCTGATACAGACCTTTCTGGTTTTTTTGGAGAAGCTAATCTGAAATTTGGTATCTCTTGGGATAGAGGTAACAGTAGCCGTAAACGTCAGGAGCGCGAGCGTGATGAAGATACTTCCTGGCCATAGTAGCCATTAAAAGTATGTAACACTTAAATCTAAATTCCATCTTTTTGTAACACAAAAAGATGGAATTTTTTCTTTTGGCAGATTCACTCAAATCCTAAATAACCATAGCCTGAGGACTTCAATTAATCCCTTCAGAATTTCCTTTCTTACACCAATCGAATCCTAAATATTATATTACCTTTGTGGGCATCTCTTAACTAACAAGCCTACTATATAATGACCCAGATCTCAATGGATGTTAAACTGTTCTGTGGCGAAAACTCACGCTATCTTTCTGAAAAAATTGCTGACTTCTACGGATATCCTTTAGGGGATCAGAGTCTGTTAAGATTCAGTGACGGCGAGATGCAGCCGATCATTAATGAATCCGTTCGCGGAAATTATATTTTCTTCATCCAATCCACTTTCGCACCTGCTGACAACCTGTTAGAACTCCTATTGTTGATTGATTCAGCTAAGCGTGCTTCAGCTGGATATATCACTGCGGTTATTCCATACTTCGGTTATGCTCGTCAGGACCGAAAGGATAAACCACGTGTCCCTATTTCTGCAAAGTTGATTGCTAACCTTATTGAAGCTGCTGGAGCTAATAGAATTATGACCATGGATTTTCATGCAGATCAGATTCAAGGGTTTTTCGATATTCCAGTAGATCACTTGAAGAGTGAAGCGATCTTTATTCCGTTCCTGAAAAATATGGATTTGTCGAATGTTACTTTCGCTAGTCCTGATGTAGGTGGTGTGAAGAGAGCCAGAACTTATGCAAAGTACTTCGAGCGTAATTTGGTGATCTGTGATAAATACAGAAAACGTGCAAACGAAGTTGCAGGGATGACTTTGATCGGAGATGTTAAAGATGCTGATGTGATTTTGGTAGATGATATAGCAGATACTGCAGGTACACTTTGCCGAGCTGCTGATCTTATCATGGAAAGAGGAGCGAAGAGTGTTCGGGCCATCTGTACGCACCCAGTTCTTTCAGGAAATGCTTACTCCAATATTGAAAAGTCGAAATTAAAAGAGTTGATCGTATGTGATACACTTCCATTAAAAGGAAAATCTTCTAAGATTAAGCAGCTATCCACTGCCAAACTTTTCGCAAGAGCGATTAGAAATACACATGAACATAGGTCCATCTCTGCACTATTCGTAGAATAAAATCTGAGCTGGAAATGGTGGGCGACTAAGTTGCCTAAATAGATATAGTTCTCAATAATCTATCGGACGCTTAGATTAGCGAACTACTGAACAAAGCTAAAAGAGCAAATATTATTAGCGAAATAAAAAATAATTGGTTATCTTTGCGTGCCTTTTCGGCGGCACAGGCCAGTTAAGGTCATTTTGCAAATTATTTTATAAAAAAAAATAGTCATGAAGACAGTTGATATCAACGGCACTCCCAGAACGGATTTAGGTAAGAAAGCTACTCGTGCAGCACGTAGAGCAGGTATGACTCCTGGTGTAATCTACGGAGGTGAGCAAGTCATTCACTTTAGTGCAAATCCAAAGGAATTAAAAGAGATCGTTTATACACCTGAATTTAGACAAGCAAGTGTAGTAGTCGATGGAAGCACTTACAACTGCATTTTAAAAGACGCTCAGTTCCACCCAGTTACTGATGAGTTGTTGCACATTGATTTTTTACAGTTAATAGAAGGTCAGGTGCTCAAAGCGAATATTCCAATTCGTTGCGACGGAACAGCTGAAGGAGTAAAGGAAGGTGGTCGTATGAACCAGAAATTGAGAAGAGTAACTGTTAAAACTACTCCTGATAAATTAACTGCAGAATTGCTGGTAGACGTAACTCCACTAAAAATGGGAGAGTCTGTAAGAGTAAAGGATGTTCAGTTTGCTGAAGGTATGGAAGTAATGAGCTCTATGAGTATCCCTGTTGCTTCTGTTGAAGTTCCACGATCTATGCGTTCTGCAATGACTGCCGCTGAAGGAGAAGAAGCAGTTGAAGGTGGAGAAGAAGCAGCAGCTCCAGCAGAATAGTTGTAATAAAAAATAAATAATATAAAAAGAGGTGCAGATTAATTCTGTACCTCTTTTCGTATTTTGCAGCTATGCAAGATATTACTATTTCTACCGTTCAGACCAATCTTATTTGGGAAAATCAAAAGGCCAATCTTTCACATCTCGATCAGTTGCTTTCTCCATTGCAAAACAAAACAGACCTGATTGTTCTTCCAGAAATGTTTACTACTGGTTTTACAATGAGTGCTGCTACTGTAGCAGAACCCATGGATGGTCCAGCCATAAGCTGGATGCGTAAAAAAGCTAATGAACTGAATAGCGCTATTACTGGCAGTCTCATTATAGAAGACCAAGGGAAATACTATAATCGTCTGATTTGGATGGATCCTAATGGTGAATTCTGGCAATATGACAAGAAGCATTTATTCACCTTGGCCAAAGAACAAGAGACTTTTACTGCTGGAACAGAGAAGCTAATCGTCGATTTTAAAGGATGGAAAATTTGCCCACTCATTTGTTATGATCTACGTTTTCCAGCATGGGGCAGAAATCAAGAGGGCTATGATTTGTTGATCTATGTAGCCAACTGGCCTAAGCCTAGAGCCCATCATTGGAAGTCATTAATTATTGCTAGGGCCATTGAAAATCAATCTTACGTTATTGGTGTTAATCGAGTAGGTAAGGATGGGAAGGGCCACCTTTACTCAGGTGATACTTCAGTGGTTGATTACGCAGGTACTTTGCGCTATCAGGTGGCAGACGTTGAAGATGTGTTTACCACTAAACTAAAATATAAAGCGCAGCAGGAGTATAGATCTAAACTGAATTTTTTACCAGACCGAGATCGCTTTACCTTTAGTTAAGATTTTACCTGCTTTCTGCAACTCTGTTCTGAAAATTAGGTATGACAATTTGTATCAGAAGTGAGTTTAACCTTTGTCTCATTACGAAGTCAAACTAAACAAACGTATTTAACTCGCAAAACGAACCAGCTAAACCTTAACACCTTACCTAAATGAACATTCTATCAATCGTTTTGCGTGCAGCTCTTCTATTTATATTTGCATTTTCAGTAACGGCCTGTCATAGTCTAAAACCTGTTTCCTCAGACAGAACCTCATCTTCTCGTTCTACAAAGACTAAGGAAAAAAGTAGTAGCAAAGATTATCAACTGCGTCAAGACCTAACTAAGTATGCCCTCAAATACAAAGGAGCAAAGTATAAATATGGTGCTAAAGGTCCAAAGCGTTTCGACTGCTCCGGTTTTACTACTTATGTTTATGCAGCAAATGATATCGTACTTCCAAACGGCTCTTACAACCAAGCGCGTGTTGGAAAGAAGATTCCTGTTTCAAAAGCTCAGCCAGGGGACTTGATTTTCTTTGGAAAGGGTAAGACTGTAAACCATGTGGCTCTTGTTGTTAAAAACTCCTCCAAGGGCTTAGAGGTCATCCACAGTACTAGTGGGCGTGGAGTTATTCAGGAGAATGTACTGGTCTCTTCCTATTGGAAGCCTCGTATTTTATATGCAAGAAATATAATTGGAGGGTGAAAATTGCAATAATTTTTGAAGCCCTTAGAGTGGTTTCCCCTTAGAATAATGGCAATTCTCCCCAAAATTCTGTACTTTCGCCGTCTTCCAAAAGAAAGTAACAGACATTATGATAAATCTAATCTTATTCGGCCCTCCGGGTTCTGGTAAAGGAACACAAGCGGTCCATTTAGCAGAAGCTTTTCAACTATTACACATCTCTACTGGTGATCTATTTCGCTACGAAATAGGTAATGATACGGAGCTTGGTCTACTAGCAAAAAGTTACATGTCAAAAGGAGAACTGGTCCCTGATGAGGTGACGATCGGTATGCTCAAAAACAAGGTGAATGCAAACCCAGATGTTGCAGGTTATATTTTTGATGGCTTTCCTCGTACAGTTGCTCAAGCAGAAGCACTGGATATTTTTCTAAAAGAAAGAGAAGAAATGGTAACGGCGTTATTGGCTCTTGATGTAGATGATGAGGAGCTGGTAAAAAGATTGCTCCTAAGAGGCAAGACTTCTAAAAGAGCGGACGACATGAACGAATCCGTGATCCGAAACCGAATTGAGGTTTACAACAATGAGACTAAACCAGTTTTTGATTATTACAATAGATCAGAATTGTCTAAGAAAATAAAAGGCACCGGTTCTATTGAAGAAATAACGGAACGGTTAGTTGCCGAGGTAAAAAAAGCTTCCTAAGAAAAATTTCGCTTAGCTAAACTCCTACACGATTGAAGGAAGTTAAAAGTTTAAGTTAATCGTTAACAGTCCAAAACAAATGTCCGCACAAAACTTCGTAGACTATGTCAAAATCTGTTGCCGCTCAGGTGCAGGTGGTGCTGGCTCTGCTCACTTTTTCCGAAGCCGAATCGAACCCAGTGGTGGGCCGGATGGTGGAAATGGAGGCCGTGGTGGTCACATCATAGTACGAGGCAACAGAAACCTTTGGACCCTCCTTCCTCTAAAATATCGTAAACATGTAATCGCTTCGCGTGGAGGTAATGGTGGCGAAAGTCGTAGTTCCGGTGCCAACGGAGAAGACATCATTATGGATGTTCCGCTAGGAACCATAGCTAGAGATGTAGAAACAGGGGAGGAGTTATTTGAAATTTCAGAGGATGGCGAAACTCAAATCTTAGTAGAAGGTGGACGTGGTGGAAAGGGAAATAGTTTTTTCAAATCGCCAACGAATAGAACGCCTCGTTATGCCCAGCCTGGGGAAGATGGGAAAATGGAGTGGAAGATTCTGGAGCTGAAAGTGCTGGCCGATGTTGGTTTAGTAGGTTTCCCAAATGCTGGTAAATCGACTTTGCTATCTGTAATTACAGCCGCCAAACCTAAGATCGCTAATTATGCTTTTACGACTCTGGTTCCAAACCTTGGAATCGTAAAGTACAGAGATAACCGCTCTTTTATCATGGCGGACATTCCTGGGATTATCGAAAAAGCGCATGAAGGAAAAGGACTGGGGCATCGCTTCTTGAGACATATCGAACGTAATTCACTTTTACTTTTTATGATTCCTTGTGATAGTGACGACATCAAAAAGGAGTATGCAATATTACTAAACGAATTAGAGCAATTTAACCCTGAGTTAATTCACAAGCCTCGAATGTTAGCGATCACAAAAGCTGATATGATAGACGAGGAGATGAAGGAAATGCTAAGTCCTGAATTGCCGGATGATTTACCCGTTGTATTTATTTCTTCTGTTTCTCAGATTGGTTTGACCGAATTAAAAGATAAGATCTGGGAAATACTCAACAAACCAGAGCCTAGCTAATCTAAGATCTCACTAAATAAATTATGTCGAATCCGACCCAAGCTATCGAACAGCTTTTCCAGCAAACTTTTGGAACTGCCCCTACATCTGTATTGCCACTAAAGCGATCGGCCTCGGGTCGTCAATACTTCCGTATTTCCGGAAACGGAAAATCTTTTATCGCTACTCATGGTTCTGATCCAAAAGAGAATGATGCTTTTCTTTCCTTCAGTAAGCATTTTAGAACTAAAGGTTTAGCAGTTCCTGAAATTTTTGCTGTGGATTTAGAAAAGAATATTTACCTACAAGAAGATTTGGGAAATACGACATTGTATGATCTTTTACCAAAAGAAGAAGGTGGTTTTGATGAACCGTTGATTAATATTTACAAAAAGATTCTAGGCAATTTAGCTAAGCTTCAAATAGAAGGTGGAGCAGGTATTGATTATTCTAAGTGTATTCCTGTGAGTGACTTCGACGACCAATCTATGCAATGGGACTTGAATTACTTCAAATACTTTTTTCTGAAATTAACGAAAGTGACTTTTGATGAAGCTGCGCTGGAGAAAGATTTTCAAAAGCTTAAAGATTATCTTTTACAGGCAGATTGCCGTCATTTTATGTTCCGTGATTTTCAATCCAGGAACATAATGGTGGTAGAAGACGAACCTTGGTTTATTGATTATCAGGGGGGACGAAGGGGAGCGTTACAATATGATGTAGCCTCATTGTTATATCAGCCAGTGGCGAAGATGTCGGAAACGGTCAGGGTGAAATTACTAAACCATTATTTAGAGGAAGTCGAAAAATTGAAACCAATAAATCATGAAGATTTTCTGAACCGCTTTTATGGCTATGTCCTTATTAGACGATTACAAGCATTGGGGACTTATGGTCTGAGAGGTATTCACGAACGATATACGCATTTCTTAAAAAGCATACCCGTTGCGCTGAACCTGATTAGCAACTTATTTGAATCCGAAAAAATAAAAATCAAACTTCCTGAGTTGCAACGTGTGCTTACTGTTATAAAAGAGACGAAGCAATTTGAGGAAACACCCAAAAAGGAAAATCAGCTCACAGTCACCATCAGTAGCTTCTCCTACAAAAGAGCTATTCCCACAGACCCCTCTGGAAATGGAGGAGGCTTCGTTTTCGATTGCAGATTTTTAAATAACCCAGGCCGCTACCAACCTTACAAAAAACAAACAGGCAGAGACCAGCCGGTTATCGAATTTTTAGAGGCGCATAGCAATATTGAAGATTTCCTGAGCAATGCTTATTTCCTAGTTGACTCCGCGGTAGAGAATTATTTAGAAAGAGACTTTCAACACTTAATGGTCAGCTTCGGCTGCACTGGCGGTCAACATCGATCTGTTTACTCCGCAGATAAAATGGCCAAACACCTGGAAGAAAAATATGGCGTAACAGTAGTCTTACAACATATTGAGCAGGAGCTGAAAAGTTGGGTGAATTAGGAGGTGAGGTAAATAAGGCGGATAAGGTAGATAAGGCTTTTCAAAAAAGAGATTCCTCTTATCTCAGCGCCTCCGCGAGACCATCTTAAGCTAAGTCCTCAACACCTCCATCAAATCTCCAAAGCCCTCCGCCTTTTTATAATTCCGATCCACATAGCTCGTTGCACTAAATTTCAACTGATAAGGTTCATCATTTCTGAATAACAATTCAATCGTAACATTCCCAAACTTCTGGTCAATTCGAACACCATCTTCCAGGAAGATAATAGGTGGCTTCAGGTAATGCCGATCCAAACGCTCCACCCACTTCGGTCGATTGTACGTACGACTGTTGGAAGTATAGCTCCGATAACCAGCAGTAGTGCGCATCTTTTCTTTTAGCAGATCAAACAAATGGGTAATGTCTCGGAGTGGATAATTCATTTTATAAAAGTGAATCGCAAAACCATAAGTTGCTCTTACATTAATAAAATCAATACTTTCATCTACCTGCTCAGGATCAATCAGATGTGTTGCATACTCATTGTGAATCCAGTCCACTAGTCGTTTTGCAGAAAGCCCAGGCTTCCATTTTTCATAGTCCGCCAGTTCCTCCTCGCTTCTTTTAATGGTTGATTTTACCACAGGTCGACTAGGACTACTCTCCTCGACAGTCTTAAATAATTGTTTGATTTGATCCCAAAGTGAAGGCATACTTGATTGTTAGATGTTGACTTGCAGTTACTTAGTAATTTGTACAGTTACTTAGTATTCGTAATATTTAATCAAACACCGGAAGTCGTATTATGTTGACAGTTTCGATGTTGAGTGTGTGATGGTTTAAGTATTTACGAAGGGAAGTAGAAGCACCCTAGTAGTTCTATGTTTCGCAGGAACAGCCTTTCGCTATGTAATATTTTGAATAAAGAGGTTGTGAAAGTAATGAGAAGGCATTAAGACTCAGAGACAGAAAGACCAATGGTAATCATCTGCACCCAATTTTCTAACAATACAATTCCGTGTTCCGTCAAAATAGATTCGGGATGAAACTGAACTCCCGT
>JBGCDT010000356.1:0-18241 GCA_045105695.1 Saprospiraceae bacterium
GTTGAAAGAACTAACTGGCTTTTCTCTGTTTAATAAAAAGTCAGTATAACTCGAACTGATACGATGGATCACACCGTTAGTAAAAAAATAGAGCACCAATTTGAAGAAAGTTTCTCCCACTCCCCTACCCTTAAAGTCCACGCTCCAGGACGAATTAATCTCATCGGTGAGCATACCGATTACAACCAAGGTTTCGTGCTTCCTGCCGCTATAAACAAGTGCATTTATTTCTCTTTTGCTAAAAACAATATTAATCAAGCTCGCTTCTTTGCTTATGACAAGGGCGAACTTTTCAAGCTTTCACTTTTAGAAAACGTCAAAGACTCTTTCTACGGTTGGCAAAAATATGTAGTCGGAATGACTCGTACTTTCCTTCCGGGTATACAAGGTTTCGATTGTGTATTCGGAGGTGATCTACCACATGGCGCAGGTATGTCCTCTTCTTCCGCCCTTTGTTGTGGATTGGCTTATGGTCTAAATTTATTATTCGACCTTGGTCATAACAAAGAACAAATGATCCCTCTCATTCAAAAAGCAGAGGCAGAGTGCAGCGGTGTCAATGGAGGGATTATGGATCAGTTTAGCATTATGATGGGACAAAAGGACAAAGCAATATTACTAGACTGTAGAGATTTAAAATATAATTACTTGCCTTTAAAATTAGAAGGTAATTGCTTGCTGCTCTGCAATACTGGTGTCGAACACAAACTCGCAGATACCGAATACAATACTCGACGAAAAGAATGTGAAGCCGGAATAGCATTGTTAGAAAAGTTGGGTGAATCCGTAAAAAGCCTTCGAGATGTAAATATGTCAATGCTGGAAAAGCACCAGACAGCTTTTGATCCAATCGTTTACAAAAGATGTAAGTATGTCATCAATGAAAACGAACGTGTACTAAATGCAGTAAACCTATTGAAATTAGGAAAACTGGCTGCTCTAGGAAAATCACTTTACGAAAGTCACAAAGGCTTGAAATCCCAGTATGAAGTCAGCTGTCCAGAACTTGATTTTTTAGTAGCTTTTTCCCACAGCCAACATTATGTCTTGGGCTCTAGAATGATGGGCGGAGGCTTTGGAGGTTGTACGATCAACTTATTACCCATTGATAAAGTAAACCACTTCTTATCTCTAGTAGAAAAAGCATATCTAAATAAGTTTGGAATCGAATTAGAAAGCTACCAAGTAGTTACGGGCAGCGGAGTTCACTAAATCAAGACAGAATCTAAGAAGGTAACTCAACGGACAAAACAAACAATCAAAAAAAAAGACAGACTTGTCTGCCTACTAAATAATCCTTATCATTGCATTATGAAACATTCAGCAGTCAAACAAAACATTATTGAAACCGCTTCTAGCCTATTTTATAAAAAAGGATATAACCTGACGGGGATTAATGAAATCATTGCAGAGGCTGGTATTGCGAAAGCGACGTTGTACAATCATTTCAAATCAAAGGAAGATATTTGTATTGCATACCTGCACTACATGAATAGCACTTTTTTGAAGGACATCAATCAATTCTGCAAAAGCAAAAAAAAAGGTAAGAATCAACTATTGGCGGTCTTTGATTTTCTAATGCAGTTTTTTAAAAATAAGGACTTCAATGGTTGCTGGTGTATCAAAACAGTTTCAGAATTACCAAAAGAAAACGAAACGGTAAAATCCGTAATTCGAACACAGAAAAATGCACTGATTGATTTTATCAGAGATTTGATTGAAGAGAATAATATAAGAGATACAAAGAAAGAGGCAGATACGCTATCCAAACAAATTTATTTGCTATATGAATCTGCCGTTTCAGAAAGTCACTTGCATCAAGATGAATGGCCAATCAAGTCTGCTAAAATATTAGCAAAACAGATTGTGGGCTAACGCTTAGACTTAATCACACAGAACATTCGAATACCAGAACCAGTGGCTTATTGTTATCAATAAGATAATCTTTTAATGCCTATTTTTTTAACACAAAATAGACAGACTTGTCTGTTCATTTATTTAATCAATAAAATTAATTACAACATGAGTGAATTTAAAAACAAAGTAGCCATCATCGTTGGTGGAACTTCAGGAATCGGAAAAAAGACAACAGAACAGCTATTAGCAGAAGGGGCTATTGTGCATGTTCTTGGAAGAAGTACAAACAAAGTTTCGCCTCAGGAAAACCTTTATTTGCATCAGGTTGATATCACAAAGGCTGAGGATATTCAAAATTTCATTTCTAAAATTGAAGCGCTGAACGATGTAGACTACCTTGTAAATGCCTCGGGAATTTTTGGCCCTAAACCATTTCTGGAACACACTTTAGCTGACTATGATTCTTATCAAGATTTGAACAGAGGATTTTTCTTCCTGACTCAAGCTGTTGCTAAAAAAATGAAAACAACAAATGGTGGCGCTATCGTAAACGTCGGTTCTATGTGGGCAAAGCAAGCGGTCAAGGCTACTCCATCGTCTGCCTATTCTATGCAAAAAGCAGGTTTACATTCCCTTACTCAGCATCTGGCAATGGAGTTGGCAGATCATAATATCCGAGTTAATGCAGTGTCTCCAGCAGTTGTTAACACGCCTGTATATCATGGTGTATTTGGAGGAGAAGAGCAGGCAAAAGAAGCGCTCGTAGGTTTTAATGGTTTTCATCCAATTGGAAGAAACGGAACCCCTCAAGATATAGCCAACAGCATTTTATTCTTACTCTCAGAAAAAACCTCTTGGGTAACTGGCGCAGTATGGGATACAGACGGAGGCGTTCGTGCAGGTAGAAATTAAATTAGCTCTGGTCTTCTGAGAAATCTTCCCTGACAGCTTTGGAATTGCTCCAGAGCTGTCGCTTTATTTTGAGGACTCACTCGCCTGTTCTACTTATTAATTTAGTCAAACCATCCATCCACACAATCTTTCTTTATACTTATTATAAAAAAACTGTATCTTTCACAGGCTAATCAACTTTGCCTGGCTATGTATATTATCAGATGGACATCTCTATTTCTCTTCCTGGTCCTCTCAGGCAATCAACCTATTGTAGCCCAAAAAGCACAAGCTCTTCACTGGTATTTTGGCGATCATTATGGATTGGATTTTTCCAATGGCGCTCCCGTTGCGGATTACGAAAGTTCAATGTATACCTATGAGGCCTGTGTTACGATGTCTGATAAAAATGGGAACCTTTTGTTTTACACCAATGCTGGAGGCCGTTCTAATCAGCCCATCAATGGATACATCTGGAATAGAAATCATGAAATCATGGAAGGCGGAGATTTGAGCTTTGATAAAGGCGGTGGCTACAGCGCTGCTCAGGGAGCTATTGCTTTTGAAAAACCAGGAGCCGACAATATCTATATGCTTTTCACTGTCGATGAAAACGAAACACTCAGCGTTTCTAACAATATGTTTCCGAAAGGTAAAGGAGCTAGGTATTTCGAAATCGATATGAATGCCAATGGAGGTCTGGGACAAGTAACGCTAAGCAATGCAGAACTTTTCAGCCCCGCTTTTGAATACCAGGCAGCTACTCAACATAGCAATTGTCAGGACTACTGGCTGATCGTTCCTACGGGTCATTATAAGTTACTTGACGAGGCAACTGCCGCTGATTCTTTCTACGTATACCTTGTTGATAACAATGGTCCTACATTGATGCACAAAACGCCAATACCAGAAGCAAACGAGCATACTTTTGATGAATATGGTCCCTTGAAAATTAGCCCCGATGGTAGTCAAATGACTTGCGGAAGTTTACTCTACTATTTTGACAATAGCAACGGCTTGATTGAATTTCGAGAAGATTTACAAACCAGCATCAATCTGGGTTATAATAATCCAATCGCCTTTTCACCGAATGGGAAATTACTCTATGAATTCAAGACCATTCTACCTCCTCAATTAGATAGCAACGCCATCCTTCGGATTCATCAATATGATATTTCAGTAGAAGATCTCTCTCCTGGGAATAGTCTAATCCACACTTCTACGATGTTACCCTTTGCGAATATTGGCGGACCTCAACTAGCACCTGATGGTAATCTCTACTTTATGATCCAAAACGGATATTACACCTCTCCTACTTCACTAGCCGTAATCCAACAACCAAATGAAAAAAATGCTGGAGCTGTTGTCAATTTGAATTTTCTAACCTTGTCCAATGTTCCCGATAATCGGTTCCTACGCTTTGGAAATTACAGTGACCACTTATTTTACAATGAAGCCACGCTGGCAGAGCCACAAGCAGATACCATCATTTTAAGTTGTGACTCCGTTACAGATATTAAGCTGACCGCTCCTCCAGGAATGGATTGTTACTTCTGGTCGACAGGTTCTCTTGAAGACAGTACCATTGCAACAGAGGAAGGACTATACTGGGTGGAATACTGGCAAGACTGTCAGATGAATACTCATCGTTTTTTGATCGTCTATGAAAATGAAATATTTGATGTTGATCTCGGTGAAGATTTTACAATCTGTGGCGAAGAGTCTATATCACTGATTGCTCCAGAATATCCCAATATGAACTATCTCTGGCAAAATGGAGATACAACGAATAACCTGACTATCAATCAAAGGGGGACCTACTCTGTTCTCCTACAACAAGGAGATTGCAAAGCCAGCGATACCATTGTCATTGGTAAAAAAAGAATTCCTGAAATTGATCTTGGAGAAGATCTAAGGCTTTGTCTACTCGACAGCTTAAAACTTGATTTTCATGATCCTGATTGGGAAAATTATGAATGGCAAGATGAATCCAATGAAGCGTTTTTCAATGTTACAGCGTCTGGTATATATAGCTTGGTCATTACAAACGAGTGTGGCGAAGCGATGGATGACATTGAAGTCAGCTTTGCAGCTTGTGGTACTTGTCCGGTTTATGTCCCAACAGCTTTCTCTCCAAATGGAGTAGCCAATAACGAAGTTTTCAAAATATACTCCACCTGCGATTTATTAGACTATGAATTACAGGTTTTTGATCGTTGGGGAAACCAAGTTTTTGGAAGCGCTAATCCAGAAGAAAGTTGGAATGGATTCTTAAAAGGCACTCCCTGCCAATCAGGAATCTATGTCTATAAACTTGATTATAAATGGTTGGACAACGAAAATCAGTTGATAACCGAACAAGTGTATGGAAATATTCACCTTTTCCGATAAAGGTTTTAACTGAAAATCCCTCTATTCCTTAAACTTCAATACTCCTGAAGATTTTCAAATAAACAAAAAAATGTCGCCTCTAGCCATTTGATGATTATTTGAGCAAAGTCTTCGACCAACAAATGACTTTTCTATTGTTAAAATGTCATTCCTAAACAATCTTTAGTTAATTTTAGACCGAAGCTAGTTAATGTAATCATTAACCCTACATACACAATTATGATTAAAAGACTCTTACTACTATCTGCACTCATCACTTGCACCCTAAATGGGTTTTCGCAAGTCCTCATCAATGAATTTTCAGCCGCCAACTACGAAAATGTAATCGATAATTTCGGTAGCAATAAAGTGGACTGGATTGAACTTTATAACAATAGTTCTACATCGGTTGATCTCGGCGGTTATTATCTATCGGATGATGAAGATGATTTAGCCAAGTTTCAATTTCCAGCAGGAACGACCATCTCCGCTAATGGCTTTTTGCGCGTCTGGGCATCTGGTCGCGATGATGTGACTGGTTCAAACATACACACCAATTTTCAAATTAATCAAACAGCGGAGGAATGGGTCATCCTTTCTGATCCAACACTCGTCATATTGGATGCCTTCGAAATAGAGGTTGCCAATCAGACCAACCACTCTTGGGCACGTACACAAGATGGTGGGCCAACATGGGCAGTGGCCAGTGGCCCTACTCCAAACAGTTCAAACGGAGCTACTTTTACGGGCTATACCAACAGACCGGAGTTGAGTCCACTCGCTGGTTTCTATAACGGTCCTACTGAAATTACAGTCAACTCGCTTGATCAAAATGTAAATATCTACTACACGACGGATGGATCTGAGCCTTCTCAGTTTTCTACTCAATACACTGGGCCATTTACCGTAAGTGCAACTACTGTAGTAAAAACCATTGCTATTTCAAATGATAATTCTTTTCTGAAAAGTCATACGGAATACCATACATACTTCATTAATGAAGACCACTCTTTGCCTGTCGTCTCTATCGCTGGCGAATCTCTTAATACATTAATGGGAGGAACTCAAAACGAGCCTATTGGATCTTTCGAATTGTTTAATGAAAATGGAAATCGAGTAGCTGATGCCACTGGAGAATTCAACAAGCATGGAAATGATTCCTGGGCTTATCCGCAACGTGGTATTGATTATATTTCACGTGATCAGTTTGGTGATGACTATGCTTTGAAATATGGGATCTTTGACGAAGAGATCACTGAAAGAGATGAGTTTCAAAGAGTAATTCTAAAAGCTGCTGCCAATGATAACTATCCTTTTGAAACCGGAGGCGCACATATCAGGGATGCATATGTTCACACACTTTCCCAACAGGCAGGTATGGAAATGGATGCCAGAACCAGCCGCTCTTGCGTAATGTATGTCAATGGAGAATACTGGGGTGTTTACGACATCAGAGAAAAGGTAGACGACCATGACTACACTAAATACTACTACAATCAAGATAAAAACGAAATTGATTTCATTAAGACCTGGGGAGGAACCTGGGCGGAATATGGACAAACCAATGAATGGGATGACTTAGTGGATTTTGTTTTAGCAAACGACATGACCGATGCAACAAACTATGCTTACGTTGAAGGAGAATTGAATGTATTAAGTTTGATCGATTACATGATTTTACACTCACACATCGTATCCTTAGATTGGCTAAACTGGAACACTGCATGGTGGCGTGGATACAACCCTAATGGTGGAGCATTGAAATGGAGATATATCCTTTGGGATGAAGATGCGACATTTGGACACTATGTGAATTACACAGGAGTTCCTGATACCGGCCCATTAGCGGATCCTTGTAACCCAGAGTTATTGAATGACCCAGGAGGACAAGGTCACATTCCAGTACTAAATGCACTTTTAGAAAATGAGGATTTCTTTGCCTTATATATCAATAGATATGCAGATTTGAATAATCAATATTTCAATTGCGATTTCATGATTCCGTTGTTAAACGAAATGATCGGAGCAATCGAACCAGAGATGCAGCGACAAATTGATCGATGGGGAGGAACCATGACCGAGTGGCAAGCCAATGTTCAGGCACTTCGCGATTTTATAGAAGACAGATGCGTCGTCATCAACAACGCGATTGTAGATTGTTACGAAGACGAAGGTCTTTCTGGTCCTTACAACGTAACCATTTTGGTAGAACCTGATGGTGGAGGATTTGTGCAAGCAAATACAACAGTAGGGTTAAACTACCCTTGGAATACTAATTACTTTGGAGGTATTGATTTGACCTTTACCAATGTACCAGAAGAAGATTGGCTCTTTAGTCATTGGGAAGTTTTAAATAATGATTACACGCCAGATCAGTTTGCAGAAACAATCGGTATGACTGTAAATGAAGGAGATACTATTATCGCTCATTTCATTCCTGGGCCTTGCCTTGGAATTTGGGTTGATCCAGGACTGGAGGAAGATATGATTGTTTGTGAAGGAAGTACCTTAGAATTAGAAGCCTCAGCAGGACCTGGTTATACCTACGAATGGTCTACTGGTGCTACTACACAAAGCATCACGGTCGATGACAACGGCGATTACGGAGTAACCGTTTACGATGCTAATGGTTGTGATGGTTATGTAGAAGTCGATGTTGATGAAGAGGATTCTCTGGAACCAATAATCATTGGAAACACAACTATTTGTACTGGTTTTGAAACTACTCTAGATGCTGGAGATGGTTATGACGATTACCAATGGTCTACTGGCTCTGATGAACAAATTATTGATGTAACAGCTGGTACTTATGAAGTAATCGTTTCAGCAACGGGCGGCTGTACTGGTATAGCAGAAATCATAGTAGAAGAAGTAGATGGCTTACCTATCGAGATCGCAGGTAATCTGGAAATTTGTGAAGGTACACTCACCAACCTTTCAGCAACTGGAGGCTATGATGAATACGAATGGTCAGACGGTTCAGATGATGAAACCCTTACCGTAAATTCAAGTGGCACCTATTCTGTAACTGTAACAGATGACGATGGTTGCTCAGGAGAGAGCCAAGTCATTGTTGAAGCAGGAACAGTCGCTACTTCCAGTGCCAACGAAAGCATTTGCTATGGTGGAACATATGATGGAGTTGTTTATACGCAATCGACGACTTTGCAATCCACGATGACTGGGGTCAATGGCTGCGATAGTATTCATTCTTTGAATTTAAACGTTGCCTCTGAAATAACGGTTGCCTTCAATTCAGAAAGTGATTGTACTACAGGTGGAGCTACATTATCTGCATCTCCTGCAGGTGGTTCTGGGAACTACAGTTACCAATGGTCAACGGGTTCCTCAGATCAAGTTCTTACAGAGCTACCACAAGGTACTTATGAAGTAACTATAACTGACGTGAATGGTTGTACAAATACCAGTAGCACTTTTGTTGATCCGGCAGAAGGCATCACTTTAGATTTTGATGTTGATCCTGTTTCTTGTTTTGGCGAAAGCAGCGGAGAAATTGATCTGACGGTCCTAACAGCTGAAGAACCTTATACGATCACCTGGTCTAATGGAATGAATGACGAAGACCTTGATGATTTGCAAGCAGGCACTTATAACATCATTGTAACCGATGCCAATGGTTGTAACTACGGAACAAGTGTACAAGTAGGCCAACCCAATCCTCTAGGTGGGGTTATCACTACGACTCCAGCAACGGGGCCATTAGAAAACAATGGTGCTCTACTCGTAACACCTAGTGGTGGAACACCTCCGTTTACTTACCTATGGCAAAACATTGGTTATCAAACGCCAGTCGTTCTTGATATTGAGCCTGGGGAATATACCGTGGTCATCACAGATGCTAATGGATGTGAATTTGAAGTTTCTGTAGAACTCGGATTTTCCAGTTCTGTATCTTCCATTGAAGGTTTGTTAGAATTCAATATTCATCCAAACCCAAGTACAGGTTCATTCTTCGTAAGGTTAGGATTCGAGCAAGTGAAAGAGGTCGCCTTAGAAATTTATGACATCACCGGTAAGCAAATCAGAAGCCTTGCCCCACAGAGTGGCCAGGAGATGAACATCCCTGTTGACATTACAGATGTTGCAGATGGAACGTATTTGCTAGTTGCTAATGTAGATGGAAAACGAGTTTCTAAAAAGATTGTAATCGCTAAGTAAGACGACCACTACAATCTTTTGAAAAGGAAGGGTAAGATCAATTCGCATTGGTCTTACCCTTTTTTGTAACAATAATCTTACATTTACAAAATAGAAAAACACACCTCCATGAAAAACTACCTTCTCTTCATTATTCTGATCTTATCAACGTTCATAGCCTGTACGCCAAAGAAAGAACTCGCAAAAAGTAACCTCACTTCCGAAGAACAGGCACGCCTCCAAAAAGCAAAATTACTTTCTAAAAAATACATTATCGCAGATGGACATGTGGACCTCCCCTACCGCTTGAAGGTCATCAACTTCCGTTTTGAAAAAGAGTACCTCGGCATTCCTGTAGAATCAGACAAAGGAGATTTTGATTTTGTCCGTTCCGTTGAAGGTGGTTTAGATGCACCATTTATGTCTATCTACCTACCGGCTAAATTACAAGAAGAACCTGGAGCTTCTAAGGTTTTAGCAGACTCACTTATTGATATGGTTTCTGGAATTTGCGAAACGCATCCCGACAAATTTGAAGTCGCTCATTGGGTTAGTGATGTAGAACGTATTTTCAAAGCAAAGAAAATAGCCCTTCCAATGGGTATGGAAAATGGATCTGGTTTAGAAGATGATTTGAAAAATGTTGCCTATTTCAAAAAACGAGGTATTAGTTACATTACACTTACCCATTCTAAAGACAATCAGATCTGTGATTCTTCATATGACACGACTCGCACCTGGAATGGACTGAGTCCTTACGGTTATGAAGTTGTTCGCGAAATGAATAAGCAAGGAATCATGGTGGATATCTCTCATGTTTCTGACAGTACTTTTTATGATGTGATCAATTTTACGAAAGTCCCTGTCATCGCTTCTCATTCCTCCTGTAGAAAATACACCCCTGATTTTGAAAGAAATATGAATGACGATATGCTCCTTGAATTAAAGAAGAACGGAGGCGTCATTATGATCAATTTCGGTTCTACCTTCCTCGATAAAACCGTTCAAGACGAACGTAACAAATTGGGCGCTCAACTCCAATCCATTCTCGAAGCTCAAGGACTTGGCTGGGACGACAAAGCTTCAGAACCCATCATTGAAAAATTCAGAAAAGAAAATCCTCCTGCCTTTTCAGATGTCAAAATGGTTGCTAATCATATTGACAATGTCGTAAAAATAGCTGGCGTCAATCATGTGGGTTTTGGTTCTGACTTTGATGGCGTTGGAGATTCCCTACCGGTTGGTTTGAAGGATGTTTCCCAATATCCAAACCTCTTGGCGGAGCTACTGAAACGAGGTTACTCAGAAGCAGACATTGAGAAAATATGCTTTGGGAATTTAGCGAGGGTTTGGCGAGCGGTGGAAGCGGCGCGGGGTTAGTCGGTATTTTTTTTGGGTGAGGGGTTGACAGGAAGCAGGAGACCGGTATTCCCGACACCTGTTTCCTGTTTCCTCTTTCCCTTTTCCTGTGTTTCCCCTATCATCAATTACTGACTAAGTAGTATCCCTAGTCCTCCCATGCTTCTGCTTATAATACTTCACCCAAAACGACACTCCAGGAACTCCTAATGCCGCTGGTAAAATCCAAATCAACCAACCAAAAGGATATTGATAGACATAAGGCCCAGCAACGTTAACTAAGAAAGCGGTAACCGTTGCGATGTACGCGCCGCACATGGCACTCATATGATGATAGAACCACCACAACTTTTCGTCCTGATGCTTCATCCGAAACATCTTCAAATCTGCTATTGCATTATTGATAGTGAATAAACCGAAGATCAAACTAAGGATGCTTAGAGGATTAAAACCGTTTGACAATATTAAGTTCACAGCATAAATCTCCACTCCAATGCCTGCAACTAAAGTAATGTAAGCTCCAGCCAAATCCAACCAATTATGTTCACCTGCTTTTTTTCTATATAGAATTCGATAGCCTGTAAAGCACATATGAAAGCTAAAAATTCCAATGACCAATAAGAAGAATATTGCATTGTAGAACAAATAGAGGGTAATCGTTGTAAAGAAAACCCAGAACATACTCCAGAAGAAAAGAATCCCGCTCTTGCGATGAACGTTTCCGCCCTTCTTTGTAAACATTGGAATTAATCCAGACAGAAGTGCTAAGATTCCAGCAAATACATGACTTCCTAAAATAACTTCGTGAATACTCATTGTAATGTATAGTTTATTGTTTTTGAAACTGGCTTGTTTACCAGTTGATATTCCAAATGTAGCGTAGACAAAGTGGATAGGCAAACCCTTGGGACAGCTACAAAACCATTGGGATAATTAACAAACCTTTGGGTTGAGTTACAGGTGATTGGGACGAATAACAAGCATAAATCGAGTGATTTTAGTAGATGTGCTAAAAAAGTGCAGCTGATAAATCAGCTGAGATTCAGTTAATACAATTGATATTTTTACAGATTTTGCACTTCCAACGTTTTCCCTTTTTCCTATATTTACAGCATGACGCAATTCCAGCGATTACGGAACTACTTTAATGAGCCAGAGGAAACTGATTTCGACTTTAGGGAGAGCTGGTCCAATTCAGTGATCATATCTATTGCTGTTACTTTGTTGGTCTATTTATTTTTCATGATAGGCATTAATTTGAATGTTGCAACTAAGGTGATCTACAGTTCTGCGTTTGGACTTATTACCTTTATCATCTCCTTTTTAAATGATATCATATTCCCCAAGTTGTTTCCTCAATGGTTCAACGAGCAGCGATGGACTTTAGGGAATAACATCTTATTCATCCTTTGGAATTTCCTTACCATCACAGCAGCCAATTTGGCTTTTCTGATTTATATGAATTGGGCTTCGCTTTCGCTATTTAATTTTTTGCAAACGCTCTTAATAACATTCGGGATTGGGATACTGCCCGTAGTCTTGGTTTCATTATTTAGACATAATCAAAAATTAAAGAGTCGTCTCAAAGAAGCCGTTTTACTCAATCAACACATACAACCATCAGTTGCTCAAATTTCAAATCAACCTTCAACCGCCCGTCAAGTAACCGTTTCATCAAAGACTAATTCCATTCAACTATCTTCCAATCAACAACAGATAGAAATAGATCTGAGTAAATTCCTCTACGCTACTTCAGAAAAAAACTACCTGCGCATCGTTCTTCTGAGTAAAGAAGATTTATTGATTAGGAACACCATCAAAAATCTAGAAAAAGAGCTAACTCATCAGAATCACATCATCCGCTGCCATCGTGCTTTTATAGTTAATACCCAACAAGTGACGAACGTGAGTGGAAATGCTCAAGGGTATAAACTGACCTTGGATGGAACAGAGATTATTATTCCAGTATCCAGAAGCTATATTCCTCGAGTGAAGGAAATCATTTTATAGTAGAATTAGTTTGTACAGTTACTTATATTCCGTAATTTCATTATAGGAACCGTACTTCGAGTACGCTTTCTCCATTAGCTCTCCTGACGTATCTCCAGACTTCCAACTACAAATTTCAACTAACGTATTTAAGCATCGCTTAGATATTCGCTATTTGCAATACCTAATACTCCCAACTCATGAAAAGGAATTCCCTTAAACTGCTTTTCGTCCTTCTGACATTTTCATTAAACAGTAATGCACAGGTCGTTATCAATGAATTTTCAGCTGCAAACTTTGATGAGTTTCAAGACAACTTCGGAGAATACGAAGATTGGATAGAGCTCTACAACGCTGGTAACAACAATGTAAACCTCAGCGGCTATTATCTCAGTGATCGATTCGATGATCCTTTCAAATACGTTATCCCAGGCGGAACGACCATCCCCGCAAATGGCATTCTACGCCTCTGGGCTTCTGGTAACAATTCCAATAATGGAGGTGTACTGCATACCAATTTTAAAATCACACAAACTCGTGAAGCTGAAGGTGTCATCCTCAGTAACAATATGGGGGCTATAGTTGATACTCACTCGATCACTGTTCCCAATAAAAAGAATCACTCTTGGGCTAGAATCTCCGACGGAAATCCCACTTGGGGGGTCAGCAACAACCCAACGCCCAATGCGTCTAACTCAGGGGTCAACAATGCTTATGCAACTCGCCCTGAAATATCTCCTCCAGCGGGTGTTTATGGCGGAGCTGTTTTGGTAGAAATGTCATCACCTGATCCAGATGTTACGATCTATTATTCTACTGATGGTTCTAATCCGGGCACTGGTTCCACTCCCTACTCGGGACCATTTACTTTGACGGTTACCTCAGTGGTGAAAGCCATTGCTGTTAGTTCGGATAGCAATACGCCAAGCAGTCATGTTGATGTGCATACGTACTTTGTAAATGAAGCGCATAGTATTCCGATCGTTTCGATTTCAGGTAATAACCTTCCTAATTTATTAGGTGGAAATAATGGATTGGAGCCAGAAGGTTATTTTGAATATTTTGATGATGCAGGTAATCGCGTTTCTGATTCTTCAGGAGAATTCAATAAACATGGTAACGATTCCTGGGCATATGCACAGAGAGGTTTTGATTACATTGCTCGTGATCAATTTGGAGATGACTTCGCGATTAAGCATAAAATTTTTGACAATAAATCCAGAACGAATTTCCAGCGGGTCATCATGAAAGCTGCGGCCAATGATAATTATCCTTTTGCAAATGGCGCACATATCAGAGACTCTTATGTTCATGAACTTTCGCAAAGAGCCAACTTAGAATTGGATGAAAGAAGTCATCAATCCTGTATCCTCTACATGAATGGAGAATATTGGGGCGTCTATGATATTCGAGAAAAAGTAGACGATCATGATTACACAAAATACTATTACGATCAAGGCCGCCAATGGATTGACTTTATAAAAACATGGGGGAACACCTGGGCAGAATACGGCACCATGACGGATTGGAATGCACTCCATAATTTCATTGTCAGTAATGATA
Source organism: Saprospiraceae bacterium (assembly GCA_045105695.1). Lineage (GTDB taxonomy): Bacteria > Bacteroidota > Bacteroidia > Chitinophagales > Saprospiraceae > CALGLS01. Next base: position 14,188 of record JBGCDT010000356.1, read on the forward strand.
TGTCCGATGCAGGGAACTATGCCTACGTAGGAACTCAATTAGAATTAATCAGCCTCATCGACTATATGATTATTAATACCCATACGGTTTGCAAAGATTGGCTCAACTGGAATACCGCCTGGTGGCGCGGTAGAAAGCCAAACGGAGATGCAAAAAAATGGAGATATACCCTTTGGGATATGGATGCTACTTTCGGTCACTATATCAACTACACCGGTATCCCCGACGTAACTGCCAATGCTGATCCTTGCGACGTAGATGAAATCACTACCGACTTTGAAGGCCATGTCGAAATGCTACAAAGCCTTTTGGAAAACGAAGACTTCTTTGCTTTGTATATCAATCGATATGCAGACCTCAACAATACTTATCTAAGTTGTGATTACATGGTTAATCTACTGGATGAGATGACTAATAAAATTGATCCTGAAATGGCTGGTCAGGTAGATCGCTGGGGTGGGAATTACAACACCTGGTTGGCGGAAGTCGACGAGGTTAGAGATTTCATTCTCGACAGATGCAATGTAATCGATTCAGGAATTGAAGATTGCTACGATGTGGTCGGTCCCTTTGATATTTCTATAAATGTAGCTCCCGTAAGTTCCGGACATGTAAAGGTGAACGATATCATGGGACAAAATTATCCTTGGCTCGTTAGCTACTTCGGTGGTGTAAATATTACTTTGACAGCTATTCCTTTTCCTGGCAATGAGTTCAGTCACTGGACTTCAGACAACAATCCATTGCAACCTAATAACAATACAATTACGGTTACAGCAGATTTGGTTGCGGCCGGAACCATTACTGCTCATTTTAATACTGCAGGCTGTGATCTTACTCCTGTTATAAATGGTCCTGCGGACCTTTGCGATGGCAACCAAAGCGTACTTTCCGTTACAGAATCTTTTGCTACTTATTTATGGTCAGATAATTCTACGACTCAGAGTATTACCGTTTCTACTCCTGGCAGTTACAGTGTCACTGTCTCCGATGGACAAAATTGTACGGCAAGTACCGCTTATACTTTAGGAACTGCACCTGCCCCTGCTGTAGCGATCGTAGGCGATGCTATTTTTTGTGAAAATGAAAATACCGTACTCGACGCAGGAGATGGGTTTGCCAGTTATCTCTGGTCAGATGGAACAACTGATCAAGTAATACTGGTAGAACAAAGTGGAATGTATGATGTAATCGTCACCAATGCAGAAGGCTGCACAGGTATGGATCAAATTATGATAAACGAAGTTCCGCTCCCTACTCCTGCCATAGACGGAGAATCTGTAATTTGTGAAAATGCAACCACCATCCTTTCTGTAGAAGACATTTACGAAAGTTACTTATGGTCAGATGGGTCTACTGATCCTGCCATCATCATCGATCAAGCTGGTGATCATGGAATTACGGTGGTAGACTTTACAGGTTGTGTGGGAGAAGCGATGTTCTCTGTTTCCATAAATCCACCTCCTGCTCCAAGCATTCTAGGTGATGAAAATATTTGTGCAAACGAAAATAGTCTACTCGACGGTGGAGACAACTGGACGACTTATCTTTGGTCTGACAATTCTACTGAACAGACACTTTCCATAAATACGCCAGGTACTTATCAACTCACTGTTTCTGATAATGCTGGTTGTACTGGTTCAGATGAAATAGTCATTGCGCAAAGCCCCGAGGTCTCCCCTGAAATCAGTGGCAACCTTTCCATTTGCAATGAAGAAAGCACTTTGTTGTCACTAGACCAAGTTTACAGCTCATATCTCTGGAGTGATAATTCGACTGAGGCTGATTTGGCGGTAAACCTTGCTGGAAGCTTTCAAGTGACAGTTACAAATGCAGAGGGCTGTACTGGTATTGACATGGTAGAAGTTGTACAAAGTCCTCCGATAGCAGCTGAAATTATTGGCGAATTGGTTTTTTGTAACAATAGTTCTACAACTCTTTCTCTTAGCGAAAATTATGCGTCTTACTTATGGAGCAACAACGCTACTACTCCAGAATTAGAAGTTCTCACAGAGGGAAGTTATAGCGTAACGGTTTCTGATGCCAGTGGCTGTACCGCTGAAAACGAAGTTATTGTTTTACAAAATGAGGAACTGCAAACTGAAATAAATGGAGAGTTGAATTTCTGTGAAGGAGAAAATACCATTCTGTTTTTAGAGGAATCTTATGAGTCCTATTTGTGGAGCGACAACAGCACCGATGAAACACTAATGGTAGAAGAACCGGGCGCTTATAGCATCGTAGTTACGGATACGGAAGGTTGTACTGCTACCGCAGACGTTTTGGTAGAAGTAAGCCCAAACCTAAACCCTGAAATCACAGGCAATTTCCAATTATGCGAAAACGGAAACACCTTGTTATCACTTTCAGAAAATTACGAAACGTACCAATGGGGCGATAATAGCGAAGATGAAAATTTAGAAGTTACAACTGCTGGCACTTACTCCGTAATGGTTAGTGATGCAAATGGTTGTACAGGAGAAACCAGCATTGAAGTCATTCAAAACCCTGCAGTAAATCCAGCGATTTTAGGCGATCCTTCTTTCTGCATTGGCGAAAGCACTATACTTTCTTTATCAGAAAATTACGACGCCTATCAATGGAGCGACGGAAGTGACGCCCCTACTTTTGAAGCAACAGAAGGTGAAGAATATATTGTAACTGTTACTGATGGGAACGGCTGTACTGGTTTTGCTAACATTACAATTACAGCATCCGAAGCAGTAGAACCACAGATCATCGGCTCCACCACTTTCTGTGAAGGAAGCAATACGTTGCTATCTCTCGATGAAAACTACGAAACCTATCTTTGGAGTGATGGCAGCACAGAACCGACACTAGAGGTTGATCAACAAAACAGCTATGAAGTTATTGTTACTAATTCACTAGGCTGCAGCGGAACAATTGCTATTGACATTATTCAAAGTGAAGAAATAGAAGCGCAGATTACGGGTTCACTTAGTCTTTGTGATGGAGAAAATACCGAGCTTTCGCTTTCTCAAGACTACGAAAGTTACCTCTGGAGCGATGGCTCTACCGATGCTATTTTGGATGTCAACTCAGCTGGAAACTATACGGTCGCGGTTACAGATGCCAGCGGTTGTAGCGGTACCGCTGTTGCAGAAATTGTCGAAAACGAAGCGCCAGTTGCTACCATTAACGGAGAACTCAACTTTTGCGAAAACAGCAATACAACTCTTTCCCTTTCAGAAGATTTTGAGGAATACCTCTGGGAAGATAATAGTACTGGGGCTACAATAACAGTAGAAGAAAGCGGAACTTACAATGTTACCGTTACCGACGAGAATGGTTGTACAACGACCACTAACGCCAGCATTACAACAATAGAGAATCCAATGCCACAAGTCATTGGCGAATTCAATTTCTGCGAAGGAGAAAGCACTATCATTTCGCTAGAAGATAATTACAGCAGCTATCTTTGGAGTAATGGTAGTAGTGATGAAACACTAGTCGTTCAAGAACCAGGAGAATATGATATCCTAGTTACGAATAATAATGGTTGCTCTGGTGAAGTGACGTTTACCGTTTATGAAAATGATCCTATTCAAGCGGAGATTATCGGAGCTACTTCTTTTTGCGAAGGCAGCACCACTACCCTTTCGCTTTCCCAAAACTATACTTCTTACCAATGGAGTGATAACAGTACACTTACAGAATTAGAAGTTAGTGATGCAGGAACTTACTCCGTCGTTATTGCTGATGACAATGGGTGTACGGGCACTGCCGAAATTGAAGTGACTATCAGTGATGAAATTCAAGCAGAGATCATTGGAGCGACTTCGTTCTGCGAAGGCAGCACCACTACCCTTTCGCTTTCCCAAAACTATACTTCTTACCAATGGAATGATAACAGTACACTTACAGAACTAGAAGTTAGTGAGGCAGGGACTTACTCCGTCGTTATTGCTGATGATAATGGGTGTACGGGCACTGCCGAGATCGAAGTGACCATCAGTGATGAAATTCAAGCAGAGATCATCGGAGCTACTTCGTTCTGCGAAGGCAGCACCACTACCCTTTCACTTTCTCAAAA
>JBGCDT010000357.1:0-6493 GCA_045105695.1 Saprospiraceae bacterium
AACATCACAGCCATTGACGATTGTGATCCCATGCCAATGACTATCTGTGTATTGACGGGGGCGACTACTGGAAATGTAGCTACCACTCAATTCGACAAAGGAGTGATCAATGTAATCTGTACTTCAACAGATGCTTCCGGTAATATGAGTACTTGCTCTTTCGACATTACGGTAGTCGACAACGAAGATCCAGTTATCAATTGTCCGAATGATATTACCGTAACGATTCCTGGTTGTGATGCTGGAGTGAATGTAAATTTCCCTGCACCAACGTTCTCCGACAATTGCCCAATGGCAAGCTATGTATGCTCTCATCAGAGCGGCGATTATTTTACCTGCGGACAGACGGTAGTGACTTGCACGGCAACAGACATAGCTGGAAACACATCCACCTGTCAGTTCACCGTCAACGTCGTTTGCCAATGTGCGGAATTACTTAACAGTACGCTTACATGCGATCCAGATGATGAGAATACACAAAATTTCAGTATCACTTTGAGTAGTCTAACGGGTTTGCCAACGCCTGGAAATTCCTGTACTGCTACCGTTACGACAACGCAATCGGGAGTGCTGTTGAGTAACATTAATACCAGCTGGACTGGTACTCAGGTTACAATAACTGGCGCTGCTACTTTTATTATGGGTAGCTGTCCGAATCAACTATCTCTAACTGCTAATATGAATTGTGTCTGTCCAGATGGATCAGTGATTGATTGCGACATTCCGGTTAGTTTAGCCGTCCAATGTTGTAAAACTATTTCGATTGGAGACACACTGGTTTGTAAAAATGAACCTATGATGAGCTTGCCTTTACTGGGTTGTAATAACCTCTGCGACATACAACAAGTACGATGGTATATCGCTGATGCTCCCTGTCCTCCTACGAGTTGGTCATTATTTAAAGTTGCGAATAACTGTCAGGATTTACTAATAGCCCCGCAATTCCACAACGGAGATATTTGCGTGTACGCAGAAGTTTTGATTGGACCAAATGGCGGTCCTTGTCAATCGGTATTGGTCAGTGACACAGCGACCATTACCTTATGTGAGCCTGTTGGTTGTTCGGTATCTGCTTCGCAAAACTATTGTTATGTTGCTACTCCAATTACACCAACTCTGTTGACCGCGAGCATTGTTCCGCCATCTCCAAACTGTCCGTACACCATCCAATGGTGGGATGCCAATGGTCCCATCCCTGGCGAGACGCAACTGACTTACCAGCCTCCTGCCCTGAGTATTCCTACGGGGAGTACGGTCTGTTCGCAAAGCACCACTTACATCCTAAAAGTGACAAGTGAATGTGGTGTAAGCGAATGTTCCGCAACCATTACTTTAGACAATGACGACGCGCCACTAGGTCTACTGGAAATGGATCCATTAGAGCCACTACCATTCTGCCCGGGAGAAGATGCGACTATGCGCTATACCCCTGCTTGCGCAGGTAATCCAGCAAGATGGGACTGGCTCATCAGTACTGATAACATTACATTTACAAATATTACAACTGCTGGAAATCAAAACCCATTGTACAATACCAATCGGCTTTTTCAGGACACCTGGTATCGCGTTGAAAAACAAAATGGTAGCTGTCCTGTGGATCAAATCGACTTTTACATTCCTGTAAATGGTCCGTTGACGATCAATAGTTTTACGGCAGTTCCTGCTCCAGTATGTGTACCTACCTCAGTAGATATGACGGTTGACTTTGGACCAATTTATCCGAGCCCTTGCACTTATACCATTGACTGGTATCGGAATGGTCAAGTGATTCATAGTAGTACGGCTAGTACTTCTCCTGCTAACTACACTTATACTCCTCCAAGTGCGGACGACATTCCTGGAAATTATTATGTAGTGATTAGCAATAGCTGTTGTAGTGAGTCTTTGAAGTCTTCGGTAGAACAGGTTGGGCCTCTCTGTGAGATCGCCATTGCGGGGCCTTGTTTCCGCTGCAACAATGAAGTCGTGACGCTGACTGGTATTCTAATCAATCCAATGTCGGGAGCTATTTGTACCTATCAATGGTATGATGAAAATGGTATAATCTCTGGAGCTACAGGAACGACGCTGACCGTGAATCCGACTCAGAGTGGTCCTTTCATTTTTGAAGTGACTTGTACGATTGGTTCGACGACTTGTATTAAAACGGATACGTTCAATTTGAAACAATGTGGTTTCATTAGTTCAGCAGATGAAGTGGTATCCGCCACGATAAAGCTATTTCCAAACCCGGTGAACGATCTGCTGACGATTGATTTTGGAGAGTGGAAATCCTTTGAAGGAATTGAGGTGTATGATGTAATTGGTCGTCTTGTTCTTAGTGAAGATGAAGAAACGCTTCAGGGATATAAAACTTTGGATGTGGAGAGATTACCTGCTGGTTTGTATTTTCTAAAAATCAGTTTGGAAGAACAGGTAATTGTTACGGAAGAGTTTATTAAGCAATGATAAAGGAAGTTGTATCTTAAGTAAGTAAACGCAAAAACGAGTTATGAAGATCATAGCTCGTTTTTTTTGTCGGGATGACAGGATTTGAACCTGCGACCCCACGCCCCCCAGGCGTGTGCGCTACCGGACTGCGCTACATCCCGAATATAAAAATTAAACAAAGGGGAGCGAAGGTAAAAACCAACGCTCCCCTTTCAAAAACAGGAAGGTGGTGAAAAAAGAAACACCACCACCTGAAGTCTTTTATTGTGAGGCTGGAGGGATTCGAACCCCCGACCCCTACCCTGTCAAGGTAATGCTCTAAACCAACTGAGCTACAGCCTCTCACATATTACTATTTGAACTCGCGAAGTTTTATTCCCTAAGAAAATAAGGACAAGTCATCAACCTTCGTTTAAGTTGTACTTGGTGATCTGTCGATTCCGCTTATCCGGCTGCGAAAATAGTATATTTTCTAATAATCTCATTGCTATTTTCATTTCTTTTTGTCGATTCGTAGTTCTGAACATCTTGGGTTCATAAACGCTTTTGCCCTATTGGTCGAATTCTATCACTTATCCTTTTTTGTACGCTTGGAAAAACAGACCTTTGGCAGAGTAGTCAAACACGAAGAAGGCTTACGTAAAACTATTGTTATATTCGATGGTACATTTCAAGAATTGAATTGCTTAAATGACAAAACAAAAAGACATAGGGATAGTATTATCAGGCGGTGGCGCAAGAGGAGTAGCCCATGCGGGTATCCTGAAAGCACTAAAGGAACAAGGCGTTGAACCAATGCTAATATCCGGAAGCAGTGTCGGTGCAATGGTCGGAGCGTTATACGCAGCAGGTCACGAGTCAGAGCAAATCACCGAATTCTTCAAGCAGAATACAAATATATTCCGCTGGCAGTTTTTCTCTCGTAAGATGCCTGGCTTCTTGGACATGGACAACTATGCAGATGTTTTTAGCCCTTGGTTACAAGGTCATAATTTTGAAAGCCTTTCTAAAGAATTACACATTTGTGTGACTGATGTACTGAAAGGTGAAAGTCGGTTTTTCTCTTCAGGAGAACTGGTTCGACCTATTTTAGCATCTGCTGCTGTGCCGGGTGTTTTCTCTCCCGTAGAGATTGATGACGACTGGTACATTGATGGAGGTACGATGAACAATCTTCCTGTGGAGCCGCTGCTTGACCGTTGTAAGCTTTTATTCGGCAGCTATGTCTCTCCTCACAAAATCATTCAAAAAACAGATTTAAGTAATACACTAAAATTGATAAACCGTGCAAATGACCTGGGCTACTATGCCAGTTCATTGAATAAATTTAGATTTTGTGATTTTGTCTTTGTACCTCAGAAATTGGAGAACTATGGACTTTTCGATGTAAAGAAACTGGATGAAATTTTTGAGGTTGGTTATAAATATGCGAATGAAGTGATGAAGGACTTTATGCCTTTAATTGAGAAGTCAGTTTAAAGAAGTCAGTTTAAAGAAGTCTTATAATTCGTTCTTCGTAAATGTATTGTTAGAACTAAAAAACCGAATACATTTTAGCAATGTATTCGGTCTTGTTCATTCCTCAAAAGGACAATTACTTATCAATCTTACGACCTCTCTTCTTATCCTTCTTATCTTCTTTACGCTCTCCTTTCAATTTTTCGTAAGTTGCCAACTGTTCTGAAGTAAGGATAGATTCAAACTTAGTTTTATAAGCTGCCTTCTCTGCCTTACGTTCTGCTTTGATAGCATCACGCTCTTCCGTTGTCAGTTCACTACCTTTCTTACTTGGCTTTTTAACCTTATCGCGACTAAGCATCAAAGCAGTCATTTGCTCTTGCTGGGCAGGACTTAAGTTCAGGTCTTCTGTTAGCTTAGCTACTTTCTTCTCAGCTCTTTGCTCAGGAGATTTTCTTTGGGATTTTTTCATGGCCTTACCTTTTTTCCCTTTTCCCTTCGCCTTCATCTTACCTTCGCTCTTATCTTTCATACCTGCGTAAAGCTCCTGCTGATCTGCAGTTAGAATAGCTTTCATACCTTCATCAAATGCCACTCTGTCCGCTTTACGCTCTGCTTTAAAAGTTGCTTTTTGCTCTTCAGTCATGTCCTGACGTCGCTTGCCTTTTGCCATTCGGCTTTCTTGCTGCTTCGTCATTAACGTTGTCACTTCAGCTTGTTGTTCTTCCGAGAGGTTTAGCTGAGTAGTCAGTCGATCTACTTTCTTTTGAATTCTTGCTTCAGCGTTTCCACCTCTTTGGGCGAAAGCAAATACAGAAGCGAACATCATTAGAGAAAACACAATTAGGTTTTTCATATTTTTTTGATTTGTTGATTGCTGAATTTAAATTTTAAACTTCAAGAATCAAGGTTTGTAATTTTTAATTTCGATGTTTAGACTACAATACATCAACGAAAAACCTTATAGAAAAGTTAATATTTAAAAAAAGTTACGCATTGAGGTAAAACTACTAATTCGGGATTACTTCGTCTCCAAGAATAGTTTTCCCAAAGCCTGCTTTACGAAAAGTCTGTTGCTCCAATTTATTTAGAACATGACGCTGCTTTTGCTGGATTTCTGGAGTACTAGGCTGTCGGTTGTAATAATTCAGTAATAAACCTGCCTGATGCAAAAAGACCTCAGAGGTAGGCTTTGGACCTGGTTCAAAATCATAGATTTCATTTTCCGGAAGATTGAAAAAGGCACCGCCGGTCGTGTGAGAAATACGGTCATACTCTACATCAAAGTTCTTTGCATCCGCTGTAACCAGTTCATCCCGATCATTGCAACCGTAGACATGTAAGGTCATATACCGATCCGTACTCGCGTTTCCCATTTGATGAATAAACTGGTTATTCACCTTCACTACTCCACCTGGTGTTAAAACTTCTTTTCTCGAAAACCGCAGCTCGTCATCTTTCACATGATAAATCATATGGTGCGTGTTTCCAAAAACCTGCACAACGCCCCATTGTGTATAGCCATGATTATGAATAGATGAATAGTGTCCAGGGTTCCAGGACATGACCATCACCTCAAAGCAACCGTTATCAGCCACCAGTTTACGTCCATAACAATCTGCTACAGGATGATCAAAATCTGCATAAGGTTCTAAATCTGCTATAGTAACATTTGCAGTAGACACAATTTCAGCTGCTCTTAATGGAGACAATTTCCCCTCTTTCTCAATGGAAGTCGCAAGATCGTGGACTAAGCGATCCAAGCCTTTGGACAATGTTTGAATGGTCATAATATTTGTATTTATTGTTTTTGATATTTTCTATTTTCAAATTTGAAGAGAAATGCAGTTGACTCAAATAACGCGGATTTTTCAGATTCCCACAGAAGGGCTGCGTTACATTACACCTTCCGGACAAACCCTCTTCTACCTTCTCCACCCTTTTCCACCCTCACAACAACTTCTGCAAAATCGTAATGTTCTGCCACTCTCCATTCCTAAATCCAATCTGATTCTGGACCCCTACGACGGTATAACCCAGTTTGATATTATACTGAATACTTCCGACATTTTTAGAAAAAATTTTAGCGACGAGGTGGCGGTACTCTAATTCCTTTGCTTTTGCTAACAAAAATTGCTTCATTTGGCTTCCATAGCCTTTTCCAATTTGATCTGAGGTGAGGTAGACTGCGGTCTCTGCTGCGAAGCGATAACCGTCTCGGTCACTGTACCTTTTGATAATACCCCAACCGATGACTTGTTCTTCCAATACTATAACATATAAACGTTCTCTTTGGTTGAACTTCTTCCTCCAAGTGGCAATATCTTCTGCAGAGTGGATTTTCTCTTCCATCGTCGCATTACCTAGCCGAATGTACTCGTTGTAGATTTCGGCAATTCTGGAAAAGTCACTTGGGGTTGCTCTATTGATTTGCATATGTTTTTTTTTAAAGGTGGATGGGGTAAATTGGGTGGATGGGGTAGATAGGGTTTTCCTTCTATCTTGAGTCTTTAGTATTAGAGAATTTTGTGTTTTTTTTGGTAAAAGATAAATGGTAAGCTATCTCCTCTACTGTCTCCTATCATACGATAGCAGAAAACACAAC
>JBGCDT010000358.1:0-5767 GCA_045105695.1 Saprospiraceae bacterium
GCCAGGCATTTCTACATCCTTAGAAGGCAGACAAAAGAAATCACAACTCATGGTCAGGATATTCAAAATGTCAGCATGTATTTTTCCAAAGAATTTAATTCTTTCTTCCAGACCTAATCTTTTTGCCATCCCTGGGATATCCATATGGCCATAACCAGCAGACCAAACCGTGTAATCATCTCGCTTCATCAGCGCCATTGCTTCTAACAAAGTATCATAACCTTTTCGCTCCTCATAAGAACCGACAATTAGAATATGCTTCTGATTATCTTTAATAATGTCATCGTCATCAACGTATAATTTTACCACCTCAATCTTATTCGCATCAATCTGAAAATTATCGATCATGTACTGCTTATTAAAATCAGAGATGGTGACGATTTTATCCGTACCAGCCATTGCTACCGCAAACATTTTCCAGTTTGGATTTCTCCAAAGCTCATGAGCATGAATGGTAACGGTCAGTGGAATTCCTGTAAATCTTTTTAGAAAATAAGCCACATACAGTTTTCGATCACCAAAGTGTGCATGAATTAAATCAAGTCCTTTAGCATCACTAGCATAATTGGCGGCTATTGCAAAATCGGCAACAGAGTCATTCTTTATCGCTTCTGACAGCAACTTTAAGTACAAAGCAGGTTGCTTCAAAAAATAAATAACCTGCATGAAAATGCCGCTCCACTTACTCACACTCTGCACTTTCCAATTGTCATGTGGATTGTAAGTACCTTCGTTTCTTTTTGTTGTAAAAATAGATATATCGCAACCCATCTCCTCCATTGCGCAAAGCTCGCGATAGATGAAACGATGAATCCCCTGCTTTAAACCAAGTATATATCCTATTTTCATTTTAAATAATTTATTTCGGTGATTTTTGAGACTTCTTTATTTTAATGACTCGCTGGTCTCTCGCTTTTTTACATCTTTTCTTGGAGTATATTTTTCTAAAGCTTTAACAATAACCTTAGTAATATCCTCCCAGCCAGCAGCATTGATTTTTTCCTTGAGTTTCGTTTTGAATCCTGGTTCTAACAATTCATCTACAAGTGTCAAAACCTCTTCTTGTTTTTCTGTTGAAAAGATCAGACCCATTTCTTCCAATGGTAGATTAACGGCCATTTGTCGTCCGCCAATGTAGATAACCGGTGTACCTACGAGCGCAGATTCTCTAGCAATCGTATCTCCAGAAGAAATCGTCAGACTCGCGTAATACTGCAAGCTCATGATATCTGGTATACCTCCCAACATTTTTCTACAAAGGTGATCATACCGGTCATGGTCCTTCTCTGGATAATACAAAATCGTATAACCAAGATCCTTCAATTTCTGAAAAGCAGGAGCCAAATCAATCAGCTCATAATCATCGTAATTCAAACTTATAGAATCAATGTCTCTGCAAAACACAAATCGCTTGCCGACCAGATCATGTCGTTCTAAGCAACCTTCATCTGGTTGGAAATCTTTCAGATAGGCCGTTTCCTTAAAGCCATTATAAAACTGAATCTTTTCATTCTCTCCTGAACGATAGCTCGCAGGTAACTTCTCCCGAATGCTATCTGGAATATAAAACTGAGTAGCAAAACGGTTACACATGTTGAAAATGAACTGATATTCATAATCGTCATGAAAAAGCACAGCCGGGATCCCCAGTGGCTTCGCAACAACTCCAGGGTAAAATCCAAACGAAGTCACTACATCTGGTCGATTGGACAGACACAATTTTAAAAAACCAAAAGAGCGTTCTAACAACCCCATGATCTTCCCCGCCTTTCCTTTATAATGTTTGCCCAAAGGCACTACCTTAAAACCGGGATATTCTTTGGTCACTACCTTCAAGAGGTTGCCTCTATTCAGTACAGCCAGAGTAACTTCATGGCGAGTATTTAACTCATTCAGCGCATTCTTGTAGAAGTTGACATCAGCTAAGTGAACCATGTCTACCAATATCTTCATATCTCGGTTAGTTTGTTTTAATTCCTTGATTTTCAATGAGCAGTAGCTTAAAACATTACTACTTTTCTCAATAGATCAATTATCGTAATACGAAAAGAGTGCCTAAATGTTAAATATTTAGGTCCTCAATAGGAAGTACGGAAGAATAATTTCAATTGTATTTAATAACAGGATTGGGTGTTGCCTAAGCTATCCTCTAGGGATAAATCTTGGCATCTCAGTGATTGGGAGGTTTGAGCTATTAGCTTGTGCAAAAATAGAGAACTTTTGGGAATTAGTCGGCTATTTGTCTGGTTTTCATAAAAAACAGGGATTGTGTATTAGTAGGTGGAACTACATCTTTTCCATTTTTTCTATGTTTACCAAAAGTATACTGTACGTCAATGGAGGTGTAGAAAATATGCTTTCTTAATGGGCTACTGATAAATTGGCCATTTTGTTCCAAGTTTATTTCTCCAGATACAGTTGGTTTGTTGCTGATGTGAAAGCTGAAGCCACAGTAGGATTGTGTCCATCATCGGCATGTTGTTTTTCAATGTCTAACCCACTATAAAAAGGAAAGCGAATCTTGGGATTTTGCTTTGAAGTTTCTACGAGTTTAATACCTCCAATATCATTAATGTAGTTTTGATCTATCGCTCTATCATTACGAAGGCTAAGACTGAATACTATACGTATTAAGAGAAAACCCTCTTCTACCTGTCTCCCTCTTCAATCCTCTAAATAATATCCTCAAACTCATCTTCTTCCTCCGCCCTCGGCATATGCTCAGAGCGGTTCTGCTCCATTGTCAAAAACACCTTTTCCACTTGCGCCAAATAAGAAGTCGTCACCAAGGTTTCCAACTCCTTCATACCATTCAACAAAGGACCAGAGCGATACTTATAGGTTTGTACCAAAAGCCCTTTCTCAAATTGAATACTGAATTTATCATCCATCTGGAAAACTGTAACCATATAAGTAGGATGATTGATGTAGCCAAGTATGCGCATGTTTAATAAAAATTAAAATAGAAATGAAAATTAAAACGCTCAGTTCGTGATCCTAAACGTTAAGTAAAGAATTTAAAAAATCTGTATTCCGTCTTTATCCTAAGACAAAAACGAAATCAAAACCCCAGCAGCCACCGCCGACCCAATCACTCCAGAGATATTACTAGACATTGCGTACTGCAACAAGTGATTACTAGAGTCATGCTTCAGCGCAATTTCATTTGCTACTCGACTCGCCATCGGTACTGCACTCAGTCCCGTAGCTCCAATCAACGGATTGATTTTTTTCTCTGAAAATAAATTGTAAATCTTAGCAGCAAATATTCCCCCAGCAATAGAAATAGCAAAGGCGATAAAGCCGCCGACCACAATCATTAAAGTCGTTGGATTCAAAAAGCTAGTAGCGGTCATCGTTGCTCCAACGGTTAATCCTAGGAATATGGTCGCTGTATTCATAATCGTTTCAGAAGCTGCTTTGAATAGGCGATTGGTATCTGAGCCAATTTCTTTTATCAAATTTCCAAACAACAACATCCCAACCAATGGTACAGAGGATGGAACCAACAAAGAAACGATGGTCCCTAACACAATTGGAAAAACAATCTTTACTGTCCTCAAATTATTAATCTTAACCTTATTTGGAAACTTCTTCTCCTGCGCTTTCATATTGATTTTTAACTCTTTTTCCGTAATGGTATATTTCACGACCAAAGGAATAATCACTGGAACCAAAGCCATGTAAGAATAAGCAGCAATTGCAATTGGCCCCAACAAATGCGGAGCTAATTTAATAGCTGTATAAATAGCCGTCGGCCCATCCGCTCCTCCAATAATGCCTAAAGCTCCTGCTTCCTGAATAGTAAAACCCATCATCACAGCTGCTAAAACAACTGAGAAAATTCCAATCTGAGCAGCTGCTCCGAAGAAGGCCAAACGCAGATTTCGCAACATCGGTCCAAAGTCCGTCATGGCTCCCACACCCATGAAAATCAGCGGAGGTAATAAGCCAGTTTTAATCAAAGCATAATAAAGCATATTCATAATGCCATGATCCTTAGCGATTCCGACGAGCGATATGTGATGTAAAGTATCCTCATCAAGTGTAACCACATTCATTTGCCCTCCAGGGAAATTGGCTAGTAAGACACCAAAGGCAATCGGTACCAGCAGAAGCGGTTCGTATCTTTTGGCAATACCCAGATACAACAAACCAAAGCCCATCGCTAACATAATTAGTGTGGTGGGTTGCGCGGCCAATTCGCCGAAAGCAGTCATATCGTAAAGCCGTTGTAATGTCTCCATATTTATTTTTATGGTTACAGGTGGCTGGTAAAGAGGTTATAGGTGGACGTCGTAGTCGCAAAAAACCTGCAACCCGTCAACCTGTAACCTCCTGCCACCTTATTTCTAGTTTATCAAAAAGATTACATCATCTTCCTCTATTTCCTCCCCATGTCTTCCGACAACTTCGACGATGGTTCCAGATTGATCGGCTGTTACGGCGTTGATGACTTTCATGGCTTCGATGTAGGCAATGGTTTCTCCTTTTGTGATTGTGTCGCCTACCTTTAGTGGCACTTCGTTACTTTCTTTTGTGAGGTAGAATTTTCCTTCTAGTGGCGCTACAATTTCTCTGGCGTCACTGTTGGCTGCGGAAGAGCTGTTGCCGGAACTATTGGTTGTAGGTTCTGGTGCAGATTGTTGCGAAGGAGTTGTAGAAGCATTACCTGCCTTGTCTTTAGGAAGGTTATCGTAAGAAACTTTTACTTTGAATTGCTCTCCGTCAACATTGATGTTCATCGTGCGCGGACTTGTAGGAGTATTGTTAGATGGCGCAACAACTGGTGTTGGACTGCCTGGGTTTGCTAGTTGAGCAGCAGCGGCTTTTCGCTTAGCTAAATCAGCATTGAAGTTCTCCTTTGCTTTGCCAGAACGGTAATCTAAGTACTGCGCAGGGTGCATGGCATATTCTAACAACTCCTCGTCGTCTTCACCATAGTCCCAACCTTTCTTATCCATCTTTCCTGCAAAGAGTTCTAATTCATCTGGATAAAGATCCTGCGGTGTTCCCGTAAAGAAGTCTCTATTTTGAGCTTTTGCTAAAGCAATGATTTCTGGAGCAGGTTGAGCTGGTAGTTGTCCTGAACGACCGACTAACATCCCCCAAGTATTCTCATCTATCATCGTCCAACGTTCTTTTCCTTTGATAAGCTGAATGGTATTCATCAAAGAAACATTCTTAACGTACTGACTGAAAGGAGTGACCAGTGGCGGATAACCCATCTTCGGCCAGGCGTATTCTACCTCATTAAATAAAGCCAATAGCAAGTCATTTTGTGTCATAGTTGGCTTACCGTTTTTAGTCAGCCACTTGTTCAAGCTTTTGACATTTTTCTCCATGTCGGCCATGAGCGAGCCCATCATTCCACCTGGCAAACCAGGAGCGATTAGCAAAGATTCCATCTTTCGATTCCGCTCATTAATATAATGCCCCAGCCATTCATCAATAAAACTTTGCGTCAACGAACGCGCTTCCATGTACGCATCCCTATTGATATCTGGAACCGTAAATCCATCGTCACGCAACATCTCATGGATGGTCAATAGATCCGCATGACCCGTTCCCCAAGAGAGTGGACTCATTCCTACATCAATATAATCAGCTCCTGCACGCGCAGCCTCCAGCGAACTCGCCACTGAGAAACCAGGTGTTGAGTGACCATGATATTGTACCAAAATCTTAGGATGTCTATCCTTGATTCCTTTTACAATTCTACCCACAGAAGCAGGACGACCGATACCAGCCATGTCTTTTATGCAAA
>JBGCDT010000359.1:0-4181 GCA_045105695.1 Saprospiraceae bacterium
GAAAAATGAAAACTCAGATATTATTGAAAACTAAAGCAATTAATAATATTTAGTGAACTAACTAATCGGCCGACTAATTATACTCCGAATTGAGTGAGATGATGTTCCAGATGTTTTCCAAAAAGATTATTCCATTCCTTACTACTCAGCTTACCAAAAGAATGAGAATCCTTTCCTTCGAAATGCTCTGCTCCCAGTTCCTGCGTTTTATTAATGTTAGCAATCAACTGTTTCTTCTCTGCCTCGAAGATCCTAGCGTCGGTTATAATAAACTCAGGGGCAGTTCTGCCGTTTTTTGTATAAGGTTTATCACTGACTACCACTCCCTTGACAAACATCTTTAGCATCAGTTTTTTCAAAAAACCAGGCTTTGGGTATTTGTCTGTATAAGCCATGTCGTAAGTGACGTTGCAGTGGGCAAGCATTTGATCGACGGACATTTTACCCCACTGAGGTTGTGTCTCTGGAGAGAGTTTGTTAATTCGATCGATAATGGATTGAATGTCCTTTTGGTTGAAGACGTTTTTCATAGTTGGTTTTTAGATGAGAGAATAAGTTCCCAAACTTATGTTGGAATCATTGTTTTTGTAAGTCAACAAGAACCGTGGTTAATTTTTCTTTTTGAGCTCTCGAATTATCATCATTGCTAATAAATTCATTTATACTCTTAATCAATCTTTCTTTATTTCCAGCCTTTAAATTTTCTACAACATAGATCAATGCATAAAAATTTTTTTTATCAATTGCCCAATCTATAATTTTATCATTGTATTCAGTAGTGTAAATTCTATTTTCTAAAGCTCGACTTAACAATATCCAATCGGGATGATCAGAATATAAAATGAGGCTATCCATTTTTTGTAATTGCTTGGAATCTATAAGCTCAAATGTACTATAATCACTATTGGTCGGGTAACTAATTCGTTTATTCCAGTACTTGTGATAGATTATTGATGAAATAGAGCTTTCACTCATCAAACATCCACAAAATGTAGTAACCGGTCTTGTATTGTCAATAAATTGTTTAAGCAACTCTTGAGGGGCAATTAACTCTTTATCAATCAAAATATAGGAAGCGTATCCAGCCACTGCAAGGCTGTCGTGATTGATTAACTTAAGCAATTCTTTTCTAGTTGCTTTTTTTTCTAATTTCTTATAAGCGTTATATACGTTGCTTTTACTTCCAGCATAACCAACTGCTTCACAGTCTACTCTGTTCTGGTGTGCGATCGAATTCACTAGGGAATCTACACCTTGGCATGAAATCATGCTAAGAATCAAGATCAACAGGACGTAAAGTGATTGTTTTCTCATTATTATATGTCAACGAAAAATAACAACACAATTACAAAATGTAAAAGCACTGTTATAATTTACAATGGAATGTTCCCATGCTTCTTCTTTGGCAAGACCACAGCCTTGTTCTCCAACATTGCAAAAGCCTTAATCAACTTCCGTCTAGTATCCTTAGGCTGAATGACCTCATCCACAAAGCCACGTTGCGTAGCACTGTAAGGATTCGCAAATAGACGAGCATACTCCGCTTCCTTCTCCGCTAGTTTCGCCGCAGGATCGTCAGCATCCTTTATTTCCTTTCGGAAAATAATTTCACTGGCCCCCTTAGCCCCCATCACTGCAATCTCCGCTGAAGGAAATGCAAAGTTCATATCCGCTCCAATGTGTTTAGAGTTCATTACATCATAAGCACCGCCGTAAGCCTTTCGGGTGATAACTGAAATTCTCGGAACAGTCGCTTCACTCAGTGCATACAATAATTTCGCTCCGTTTACAATGATACCGTTCCACTCCTGATTCGTCCCTGGAAGGAAACCAGGAACATCTACCAATACCAACAAAGGAATATTGAAGCAATCGCAAAAACGCGTAAATCGAGCTGCCTTTTTAGAACTATCTACATCCAGACAGCCAGCCAAACTCATCGGCTGATTAGCAACAATACCTACGCTACGTCCCGCAATTCGAGAAAAGCCTACTACAATATTTTCTGCAAAGTCTTTATGGATTTCAAAAAAAGCAGTACCACCTTCTGGAGCTTCATCCACAATACCTTCGATGACCTCGCGCATGTCGTAAGGTTGATTAGCAGATTCTGGAATTATGTTTTCCAAAACTTCTCTAACTTCATTGCCTACTTCATATGGCAGCTTTTCAGGAGCATCTTCACAGTTCTGAGGCAGAAAGCTGAGGAGTGTTTTTATCTTTTCAAGGCAGTCGATATCATTAGTAGCAGTGACATGAGTGACGCCTGATTTTGTAGCATGTGTATTGGCTCCACCTAGTTCTTCGGAAGTAACTTCTTCATTGGTTACGGTTTTCACAACGTTAGGACCAGTGACAAACATGTAGCTGCTGTTTTCTACCATGATCGTAAAATCTGTCATGGCAGGGGAGTAGACAGCCCCTCCGGCACAAGGCCCCATGATGGCAGAAATCTGAGGAATCACTCCAGAAGCCATTACATTTTTGAAGAAAATATCAGCATAGCCACCAAGCGACCTTACCCCTTCTTGGATTCTAGCTCCACCACTATCGTTCAGCCCAATCAGTGGCGCACCAACCTTCATGGCCATATCCATAATTTTACAAATCTTCTCTGCATGCGTTTCAGAAAGCGAACCTCCGAAGACTGTAAAGTCCTGCGCAAAAACATAAATCAATCGGCCGTTCACTGTTCCGTAGCCGGTGACCACACCATCTCCGTAGTAGACCTGATCGGCCATCCCAAAATCCTTTGTTCTATGAGTGACTAGCATTCCGATTTCCTCGAAAGAACCTTCGTCGAGTAGGAAGTGGATTCGCTCACGCGCAGTGAGTTTTCCTTTCTGATGTTGCTTTTCAATTCTGGTTTGTCCACCACCTAGTTTGGCGGAAGCTATTTTTTTGGAAAGAGTTTCTTTTGGATTTGACATAAATTTTTTTAATCTAAAATGTACTAAAGTATAAATGGAATTGTGACAAAGATACTATTTGCAACAGTAATTCAACAATACATTTTTCAATTTGACGATCGGAAGCCAGTAGCAGGTGACAACTATTATCGTTTGAAAATGGTGGACTTAGATGGTTCAACAAAGTACAGTAATATTCTTTTGATTAATAGAGTAGGGGAGGATAACCTAGTTTTCAATTTGTATCCGAATCCAGTGGCTGATGTCTTTCAATATCAGTTCAGTGTACCTGAAGGTGGAGCTGCTAATATTCGTATTGTAAACCTTGCCGGTAAATTGATTTATGAAGAAAACCAAACCGCGCTCGGTGGATTGATTCTGGAAGGAAGATTCAACGTGGGGCATTTGCCAGCAGGTATTTACTTGTTTCAGATGACGAATGGTGAAAGTGTCCAAGTAGAGCGATTTGTAGTGGAATAGTGTTTTGTAAGAGTATTGTTATTTAAAAGCCCTGAAGTATTTCTACTTCAGGGCTTTTAAAAAGGTCTTAATGAATTCGCTTAGCTGTTTTTGTTTTTGCTTTACGCCGCAAACCTACGGAAAGTGCGGATGTTCACTGCTCTATTGCTACTTCAATATATTCACCTTCCCATTGTCCATATCATACAAAGCACCAATAATTTTTATCTCTCCTTTGTCTTCCATCTCTTTCAAGATCGGACTGTTTTTTCTGATGGTCTCTATGGTGTTTCGGACATTGCTTTCGCTTACTTTATGAACGAACTCCTGGTTTTTAGAATTCCGTTCTCCGTCGTATTCTACCATGTCCACTGCTGGTTTGATCTTAGTAAGCATAGGAGTTATATTACCCAGTTTTACATCATCAACCGCAGCTTTTACCGCACCACAATGTTCATGTCCCATGACTAATACTAACTTTGAACCTGATACTTTGCAAGCAAACTCCATGCTTCCTAAAATATCTTCATTGACAAAATTACCTGCGACTCTTGCTACGAAAACATCGCCGATCCCTCTATCAAAAACATCTTCAACAGGCACTCGACTGTCTACACAGGAAAGAACAATTGCCTTGGGATACTGCGCTTTAACGCTCTTTCTTACTTGTGAAGAATGGTCCCGAGCGGTAAGGTCATTTCGCATAAACCTTTCATTTCCTTCTCTGAGCGATTGAATGACCATGTCAGGAGTAAGCGCATCTTGTTGGGCTTTTGTCAAAACATCTTCAACTACTCCGACAACCGGCTCATT
>JBGCDT010000360.1:0-7732 GCA_045105695.1 Saprospiraceae bacterium
GAAAGGTCTAGAATTAATAAATGAAATTGTACCTTTGCGCGTCTTTTCAACTGATTTAGGATAAACAAACATACTGACCATGGCTACCAAGAAAATTCGCTCGGCACTGATTTCCGTTTTCTCAAAGGAAGGATTAGAACCTATTATTGATGAACTACAACGTCTTGGCGTTACGATTTACTCGACGGGAGGAACACAGCGCTTCATCGAAGGACACTTGAAAACAGAGATCGAAGCAGTCGAAAATCTAACATCTTATCCTTCTATCTTAGATGGTCGTGTGAAGACTTTGCATCCAAAAGTATTCGGAGGTTTGTTGGCGCGAAGAGAGGATTCACACTTGGCGCAATTGGCAGAGTATGACATTCCTGAAATCGACTTGGTTATTGTAGACTTATATCCTTTTGAAAAAACAGTTTCGGAAACGGATGACGAAGCAGCCATTATAGAAAAAATTGACATTGGAGGGATTGCATTGATTCGCGCTGCTGCCAAAAATTTTAATGATGTAGTAGTCGTGCCTTCTAAAGAGGAGTACACACAAGTATTACAATTGCTAAATGAAAAGGACGGAGAGACGACGCTGGAAGACAGAACAGATTTAGCGCGAAAAGCATTCAAAGTTTCTTCTCACTACGATACGGCCATCTACAGTTATTTCAATAAAGGTGGGGAAGACCTTTCTTTCAAGAAGAGCATTCTAAATGCAAATGTGTTACGCTACGGCGAAAATCCACATCAGGAAGGAATCTTCTTCGGCAACTTTGAAGAGATGTTTGATAAGTATAATGGTAAGCAAATCTCTTACAACAATCTTGTAGACATAGATGCAGCGGTAGCGCTAATGGCTGAATTCCAAAATGATAAACCAACCTTCGCTGTTTTAAAACATACCAACCCTTGCGGAATTGCTACTCGTGATACGGTCTTGGAAGCATGGAACGCAGCACTGGCTGGAGACAATGTTTCTGCATTCGGAGGAATCCTGATTGCTAACACAACAGTAGATGAGGCAACAGCAGCAGAGATCGACAAGTTGTTTTACGAAGTACTAATAGCGCCAGCATATACAGACGAAGCATTGACTTTGCTGACGAAGAAGTCAAAGCGAGTCATTCTAAAAATCAAGCACTTCAATATCCAAAAGCAAAGTTTCAAAAGCTTGCTCAATGGAGTGGTCGTTCAAGACACAGATTTGAAAAGAGAAACTACTGATGATTTCAAAGTCGTAACCAATACAATGCCGAGCAAAGACATCGTCGATGATCTGTTGTTTGCGAACCGTTGTGTAAAACATATAAAGTCAAATACCATCGTATTGGTAAAAGACAAGCAACTGATCGGAATGGGCTGTGGCCAAACTTCGCGAGTAGATGCTTTACGTCAAGCGATTCACAAAGCAGGTGTTTTTAAGTTTGATGTAAATGGAGCGGCGATGGCTTCAGATGCTTTCTTCCCTTTCCCCGATTGTGTGGAGATTGCGCATGAGGCAGGCATCAAAGCAGTGATCCAACCAGGTGGTTCCATCAAGGACAATCTGAGTATTGATTTTTGCAATGAAAATGGATTGCCGATGGTGATGACCGGGTTTAGACATTTTAAGCATTAAGATATACTTCTATACCTACTAAAGTTTGGGTTGATAAGAAAAATAAAATGAATCTACCATATCATTTAGCTGGGTATAAAACGAAAATTGATTCTTTAAGCAGCCAGTCTAAATCGATATTAGAATTTTGTGTTACTAATAGGAAAGTTGAATTGTTTATTGAGCGCTTGAATAGAGAGGAGAAACTAGAAGAAGAAACGATTCAAATTTTGAAAAAGGCAATTTTAGCTGGTTATGATAGCTCTATCTATACTTACAATTGGCCCTATTCAGATGAGTTGAGATTGTGGGAATTGATTAATGATAAATGTGATGAAGAGAATAAAGTATATTTCATTTTGGCTAAGATTCAGTCAGTAGATAAATCTGTAATTGAATTAAAAGATTTATACTTCAAGTCGTTTGATCAGCAATTAGATTATGTTTTTTCAATCGAAGATGATGTCAAAGAAGAACTTTACAATAATCCTAAGACTAGGTATGAATTTCTGAAGTATGATTTTAAGGCAAGGATTACGCAGTGGGAAGATTTCGAAGATAACTGGAATGAGGAAAAGCAATGTTGGAAAAAGAAGTTTTTAAATGATGGGGCTGCAATTCAACTAATGGAGAAAATGCTAAACGAAAAAAGAAAACAACTTGACTTTGGAATAGATGAATAAGACTAAACATTTTCCAATACAACCTTTGTTAATAAATCAGCATCCTTACAAACAAAGCAACCAGCAACAGTGAATCTAATCATCGACATCGGAAACACCAGAGTAAAGCTCGCTGCTTTTGAAGGAAAAGAAATTCAACAGAAATGGCTGTGGCCAACATTGGAAGAAGAGAAACTGCTGCGATTGATAAAAAGAAAAAAGATAAAACAAATCGCTTTGTCCTCCACAAGAGGAACCGACAAAGCGTTATTGAAACGATTGAGTAAAGTAGTTCCTGTTTTGGAACTGAGTGCAAAAACACCTTTGCCAATCATCAATAGTTATAAGACACCAAAGACATTAGGAAAAGACCGACTGGCCGCTGTGATAGCTGCCAATGATTTATTTCCTAATAAAAACTGTCTGGTCATCGACGCAGGAACCTGCATCACTTATGACCTCATCACCAAAGCAGGGGAATACCTCGGCGGCGGCATCAGCCCAGGAGTAGACATGCGATTCAAAGCGATGGATACTTTTACCGCTAAGTTGCCATTGGTGAAACGAACAAAAGAAATCGCCCTCATCGGCAACACCACTGATACTGCGCTCAGAAGCGGAGGAGCATTGGGAGCTGTCTTTGAGGTAGCAGGTTTTATTAAAGCGTATCGCAAAGAATTTAGTCCGCTGACTGTCATACTTACAGGTGGAGCAGCTGATTTTTTTGAAGCGCACCTGAAAACTAAAATATTTGTAAATCATAATTTAGTCCTACTGGGATTGAATAAAATTTTGAACCATAATGGGGAGAGCAAGTAAGCTTCATTTTTTTGTAATTGTACTGTTAGTAATGCTGGCCAATCAGGCTTACGCACAACCTAAAATCAATTCGCCCTATTCCAGAGTTGGAATTGGAGATTTATCCAATCAGAATTTTGCGGCACTGAATGGTATGGGAAACCTCTCTGCTTCTTTCAATGATTTTGCACACGCTAATTATAGAAATCCAGCATCTCTTAGCTTCTTAAGAACAACTGCTTTCGAACTAGGAGTGAACGCTCGTTACGGAGAATTAGAGCTTGGAGATAATAAAGCGGAAGTGTGGTCAGGAAATCTTTCTTACCTAAGTCTCGCGTTTCCTGTTAGAAATATTGGGAGCAGACTTTTAGACAGAGATAAATCACCGATATTTTGGGGTATGGGATTCAACCTTCAACCCTATAGCAATGTTGGTTATGAAGTACAGACAATAACTCCCAATGCAAATCTAAATCAGGATACTGTTCTGGTAAGTAATGTTGGAAACGGAGGTACTTATCAATTGCAATGGTCAAATGGTGTACATTACAAGTGGTCAAATAACAATGATACTACAACACATAAGTTAGCCTTTGGCGCAAGCTTAGGTTATTTGTTCGGAAGTATTGAAAAAAGACAAGCGGTTGATTTTATTAATTTAGAAAATTATTATTTTAACACGATTGAAGATAATTCCAGTCTTCGCGGATTTCTTTGGAACTTTGGGGTGCAGTATGAATATGCTTTTCCGAACAAAGGTAAAAGCTTAAGAATTGCAGACCGCTCCAAATTAACCATAGGTGCATACGGTCATTCAGGAACCAGTATGAATATTGAAACAGATCGATTTACCCGTCGACAGAGTTTTGCCTACGGAGGTATTTCCTCAGATACAATTGCGGGAGGTACCTTTACGGATTCTTTGTTTAGTGGTCGATTGCCAGCAGAATTTGGAGTAGGGGTGATGTATCGATTTAGAAGAAATAAGGCAACCTGGAAAGTTGGTGGCGACTTCTCCACCGCTAACTGGAGCAAATACTACAATGAGTCTACAGATGAAGAGGAGGGAGATTTAGAAAATTCCTTCACGATCGCTGTTGGTGCAGAATTTATCCCAAATGGTTACCAAAGTTTAAACAACTACTTCGAAACCGTACGATATCGCTTTGGCGTCTTCTACGAACGTGACCCGAGAGGGGGTGCCAACGTCGGAATTAATGATTCTTTAACGCGACGCGGTATAACACTTGGACTAGGTTTTCCGATTATATTAAAGAACGAAACGTCGTTTGTAAACTTAGCTTTCGAATTAGGAAGATTTGACGCCACCGATTCCATCAGAGATTCTTATGCAAAAATGACCATCGGATTTACCTTCAACGATAGCAACTGGTTTTATAAACGGAAATTTAATTAAAAACTTAATTTAGCAATAATGAATTTGAGACAACTATTTAAAGGAACATTTCTACTGCTTGCTGCTACTCTTTTCAGCAATGCACTTTCGGCACAATGCGCAACTTTCAAAGATTCTCCAAAGGAAGAAGATGGAATGGCTGCACACTCTATTTATCGGGACGCAATAAAAGCGAAAAACTACGAGGAAGCATTTCCTAACTGGAAAATAGCTTACGAAATCGCACCTGCTGCCAACGGAACAAACTACCTGCACTACTCGGATGGTCGTAAGATCTACAAGGACATGTTCGATAAAGAAACAGATACTGCGAAAAAACAAGAGTATGTAAACATGATCATGAAATTATACGACGGTCAGCTACAGTGCTATGGAGATGCGTACAAAAAAGGACAAGACACTTATCTGAATGGTAGAAAAGGATATGATATGTTGTACTACTTCACGGACTACTTAGGAGATAATCCTTATCAGGAAGTCATGAATGTATTGAAAAATTCTGTAGCGTCTGGAGGAAACAGCATCGAAGATATCATCCTTGTTCCTTATGCGAATTCTGTTGTTCAGCTTTTTGCAAAAGAGAAAATTTCTAAGGAAGACGCCAGAGCGGTTTATACACAATTGAATGAAATTGCAGATTATAATATCGCAAATAACGCAAAATCAGGAGATCGATTCAAAGCAGCAAAAGCAGCTATGAATGCTGAGTTTGCTCAGATCGAATACCATATTTTTGACTGCGATTATTTCGTGGCTAAGTTGAAGCCAGAGTTTGCTACAAAATCTAACGACCCAGCATTCTTGGAAGAATCTATTAAGACATTGAAGCGTCAAGGTTGTGAAGAGAG
This sequence comes from Saprospiraceae bacterium, assembly GCA_045105695.1. Classification (GTDB taxonomy): domain Bacteria; phylum Bacteroidota; class Bacteroidia; order Chitinophagales; family Saprospiraceae; genus CALGLS01. The sequence goes on from JBGCDT010000360.1 coordinate 5,314, forward strand.
CAATCCTTTCTTAGCAGAATTAGAATCTAAGTGGTCTGTATATGCAACAGAAATCAATGCAAAGCGTCAGGCAGAATTCGAGGCAAACAACCCAGGTGTTTTAGCAAATCGTATGTATAAAGAGGGTGACTATAAAGGCGCTATTGCAAAATACGAAGAAGCTTTAGCTAAAGAGGTAGACCAGAGCAAAAAGGCAGGATATCAATTCTCTATCGCTTCTATTCAAGGGCGTAAACTAAAGCAATACTCTAAAGCTCGCTCAAATGCACTAGCTGCTGCCAAGATGCGTCCAGGTTGGGGAGATCCTTATATGTTGATTGCTGATTTGTATGCGACTTCTGCTAGCGGGTGTGGTGATGACTGGAATCAGCGACTAGCAGTTTTAGCAGCTATCGAGATGTATAGCAAAGCGAAATCTATAGACTCAAATGTAGCCGCTGACGCCAGCAAAAAAATCGGACGTTACTTAGGTGCAAGACCAGCACAGGAAGAAGGATTCATGAGAGGTGTGAAGGCTGGACAAAAAGCAAAGGTAGGATGTTGGATTGGAGAGACGGTAACCGTTAAGTTCCAGTAAGAACTTCAAAACTTTTCAAAATATTTAACAGGTATTAAATATTACTTTTTAGAAAAAGCTTCGTCGAAATAATAACGGCGAAGCTTTTTTTGTGTCATTAAAACCTGGTTAAGACGGATGAACATAAAGGCAAAAAAACGCGTTAAAAAACCATCATTAAAAAAATCAACAAACATGAAAAACCTGAAATCCCTTTTTCCAACAATGCTCTTACTACTCGTACTCGGCATTGCTTGTACCCCGAAGACAGCTCCCAAGGTTGTGGAAACACAACCCGTTGAAGCAATTATAGCTATAGAAATAGAAGAAGAAGGCTGTGAAAGCTGGGCAGGTAAAAGCTACCAGGAGAGTGCTTTAGAAAACCATGTACTTTATCGTCAGGAATTAGAAGCAGGTAATTTCGCATCAGCTTATGATTACTGGCAAAAGGTATTTTCTATCGCTCCAGCAGCAGATGGAAAGCGAGATTACCAGTATACGGATGGTATGAAAATTTACAAAGGGTTATTGGAAACTGAAAAAGATGAAACGAAAAGAGCGGAATACATTGATGCAATTTTTAAGTTGTATGAAGATGGAATGAAGTGCTATCCAAACAAAGCGACGATGTACAAAGGCTTGAAAGCTTACGACCTTTTCTACACCTTCCCAGGTCGAGCAAGTGATGATGAAATCTATGCTGTTTTCAAAGATGTCATAGATGCGAAAGGGGAGCAGACTTCTGCTTTTATTGTGAATCCATTTACCTCATTATTGGTCAATGGTTTCTTAGAAGAAAAAATCACAATGGCTGAAGCACAAAAGTATACCAGCAACATTTACAGTATCCTCGATCGAGCAAAAAAAGAACTCAGGGATAAGAATGATCCTAAGTGGACTTCGCAAGGTTGGGACGTCGTAGAAGGTTATGCGCCAAGTCGTTTGGAGCAGTTGGAGGGAATTGATAATTTTTACGATTGTGAATATTACAAAGAAAAATACTACGGAGAGTTTGAAGCTGCACCAACAGATTGCGATGCGATAGTTATGACCTTAGGAAGATTGAAAAGAGGAAATTGTCCAGAGGCTGATGCTGCGTTAGCCACTGTTATGCAAGCCAGAACAACTCATTGTAAGAAAAAAACGAAGGCTTCTTGTACATCAGATGCGCGAGACGCTTTAGCGGAAGGTCGCTACAAAGATGCCATCGGCCACTACGAAAAATGTATAGAGAGTTCTGATGACAATGATCGAAAGTCCTTGTACAGTTTGACCATCGCAAAGATTTACTATGCACACCTAAAGAGTTTTTCTAAATCCAGAAGAGCTGCTCGACAAGCGATTAAATACAAATCCAGTAACGGAGATGCTTATATCCTTATCGGGAAATTATACGCTTCCAGTGGTCCATTGTGTGGCCCGGGAAGAGGCTGGGATTCACAGGTGGTTACCTGGCCAGCGATAGATAAGTGGAGACAGGCGAAGCGGGTAGATCCGTCGGTAGCATCCGAGGCTAATAAATTAATTGCTCGCTATGAGCAGTACATGCCTAGTAAAGAAGATATTTTCCAGAAGCTGATGAAGGACGGAGATTCTTTCACGGTTGGTTGTTGGATTCAGGAGAAGACGACGGTGCGAGGAGCTAAATAACAGTAGTCTTACGTGACTATAAAAAATAGCCTGTCGTTTATACGATGGGCTATTTTTTATAGTGGCAGTAGTAGTTGTCTCTTTTTTATTACTTTAGTAAATGATTCTTTGAATCTTAAAAACCAAAACAAATAAAAGAATGAAATTCATAAATCTATCCGTATTTATTCTCCTTCTGCTAACAGCCTGTAACCTGTCTAATGAAGGCCAGGC
>JBGCDT010000361.1:0-13020 GCA_045105695.1 Saprospiraceae bacterium
TTTTCAATCACAATCGAAGAAGCGCCACCACCACCATTACAAATAGCCGCACAACCAATCTTAGCATTCTTCTCCTGCAACACATTATTCAAGGTCGTAACGATACGCGCACCAGAAGCACCCAGAGGATGTCCCAAAGCAACTGCACCGCCATGCACATTCACCTTATCCTCAGAGAGTTCCATCTCTTTGTTGAAAGCCATAGTTACAACAGAGAAGGCCTCATTCACTTCCCAGTAATCTACATCACCTGTAGAAAGCCCTGCAGATTCCAAAGCCTTTTTTGCCGCTTTTGGAGGAGCCGTGGTAAACCATTCTGGCTCATGTGCAGCATCTGCGAAGGACAAAATTTTAGCAACTGGCTTTAGACCCAGTTCTTCCATTTTTTCTTTGCTAATCAAAATCAGTGCAGAAGCGCCGTCATTGATGGTAGAAGCATTTGCCGCAGTGACTGTTCCATCTTTTGAGAAAGCAGCTCTCAATTGAGGAATCTTATCAAAGCGCACTTTCTTGTATTCTTCATCCTCAGTTACTAGGATCGGATCCTTCTTTCTTTGTGGAACAGACACAGGTACGATCTCACTTTTGAAGTTGCCCGCTTCTGTAGCCGCGGCAGCTCTTTTGTAAGACTGAATGGCAAAAGTATCTTGCGCCTCTCTGCTGAATTCATATTTGCTTGCTGTGTTATCTGCACTCACACCCATCGCATAATCATTGTACACATCAGTCAATCCATCCTTCTGCAATCCGTCAATCATCGGAGCTTGTCCGAATTTATATCCCCAACGCGCTTTTGGCAAATAGTAAGGGATGTTGGACATGCTTTCCATCCCACCTGCAACAACTACATCGTTTTGCCCAAGCATAATACTTTGTGCGCCAAGCATGATGGACTTCATACCAGATGAGCAAACCTTATTGATGGTCGTACAAGGAACGTTGTTTCCGATGCCTGCTTTGATGGCTGCTTGTCGGGCAGGAGCTTGTCCAAGATTCGCAGAGCAGACATTTCCCATGTATACTTCATTGACTTCTTTAGCATCAACACCGGCTCTTTCGAGTGCGCCTTTGATAGCAAAAGTTCCCAGCTCAACTGCTGAAAAACCGGAGAGTACGCCTCCGAAACTTCCCATAGGAGTTCTAACAGCCGTGAGGATATATACTTCTTTCATATTACTAATTTTTTGGTTTTGAAATGATAAAATTTAAATGGTGCGCAAATATAGTTTTTTTTTATTTTTTGAGCTGCGCTGTGTTCTGTGTTTTAATTATTGAATAACTGAATTTTAAATAATTGAATGATGCTCAGTTCTTATGCTTACGAATGAAATGGCTCCTAGGTTTTGAGCTTGAACTTTTCTCTTGACATTTGAACTTTATAAAAATCTGTACTTTTACCGTCAAACCAAAGTCACTGTATTCCGTTACCTATTTTTAGTAATCAAACTAAAGCAAGTACCTTATGAAATTTCTAACTGCCTTTTTCACTACAATACTTTTCACAACGACATTCCTTTTTGCGCAAAGCCAACAACAACACTCCCGTGTCAAAATAAATCTGGAGACTAAAACTGTTTCAGAATTGGCAGCCTTGGGTTTAGATGCTGAACATGGAGACTATCAACCAGGACATTATTTTACAGGTGATTTTTCAGTCTCTGAAATTCAGCAGATTGCTAATGCTGGTTTTACTTACGAAATCATCATTGATGATGTCCAAAAACATTATGTAGAACAGAATAAGATTGATAATAGTTTTGGAAATGCGCGGACAGTAGGGGAGTGTAGTGGCGTAGGTTTTTACGATTACTTCGTACCTGAGAATTTCCAATTGGGAAGCATGGGTGGTTTTTTTACTTACGAAGAAATGTTTCAACACTTAGATGCAATGCATGCTCAATATCCAGATTTGATTACAGAGCGCCAACCAATAGGAACGATACTGACACATGAAGGCCGCGAGATTTTTTGGTTGAAAATTTCCGATAACCCAGAGGTAGATGAAACTGATGAGGCGGAGGTTTTCTACAATTCTTTACATCATTCTAGAGAGCCAAACAGCTTGTCGCAAAACATTTATTTCATGTGGTATTTGTTAGAGCGATACGATACGGATCCAGAAATAAAATACCTTTTAGATAATGTAGAACTCTACTTTATTCCAATGGTTAATCCAGACGGCTATGTTTACAATGAAACGACTAACCCCGCGGGTGGTGGGCTTTGGCGAAAAAATAAAAGAGATAATGACGGTAACGGTATTTTCGATCCATCCGTAGATGGCGTTGATCTGAACAGAAACTACGGTTTTCAATGGGGCTTCGATGACAATGGATCTTCTCCTTTTCCAGCCTCTGCTGTCTATCGAGGCGAGGCTCCTTTCTCAGAACCAGAGACTCAAAATGTTCGTGATTTCTGTAATGCTCATGAGTTCAAAATTGCTATGAACTATCATACTTATGGCAATTTGCTAATCTATCCTTGGAGCTATTCTGACCAGTTGGCTGACCCCGCTTTCGAAACCATTGGAGAGGCTTTGAACAGAGAAAATAAATATTTTGTAGGAACTTCGACGGAGACAGTTGGCTACCAGGTAAATGGTCCTGCTGATGATTGGATGTTCGGAGAAATGAGCAGTAAACCGCCTATCTTTTCTATGACGCCGGAGGTTGGTTATAATACCTATGGCTTCTGGCCACCGTCTTCTGAGATTATTCGTTTTTGTCAATCGACTATTCTGCAAAATCTGACGGTAGCTCATCTGCCACTAAAATACGGTTTAGCTACTGAGCAGAATGATCCTATTTTTACAGATATAGATGGACCGTTCAATTTTGATTTCAAACGCTATGGTTTTCAAGACGGCGAGATGACAGTTAGTTTGGAAGCGGCAAGTTCTAACATTACTGCTACAAGTGCTCCGCAGGTTTTTGATTTAGATCAGGGAGATCAAATTTCCTCTTCCTTTGACTACAGTTTAAAGGCTGATATTCAGGATGGTGAGGTACTTCAGTTCGTACTTTCTGTAGACAATGGTTTGTATACCATGAGTGATACTATTTTGAAAAGCTACGGTTTGCCAGAAGGTATTTATGAAAATGATTTTACAACATTAGATGGCTGGTCGAACTTCAGCAACTTTGGGGAATGGCAGGCGACCACTACTATTTTTCACTCTGCACCAAGTTCCATAACAGATTCTCCATTCAATAATTATTTAGCAAATACAGAAAGCTACATACAATTGGAAGACCCTATTTCTTTAGTCGATGCCGGACGAGCGACTCTGTCTTTCTGGACGCAATGGGAAATAGAACGTTACCGTGATTATGCTCAAGTTCAAATTTCAAAAGACGACGGTACAACTTGGGAGCCCGTCTGTGGAAACTACACCGTTGCAGGAACAGTTTTTCAAGATTTTGAAGAACCGGTCTATCAGAGTTTTCAATATGAGTGGGTTTACGAAGAGATGGATATCAGTGAATACATCGGTGAAGAAATTCTAATACGCTTCCTCATGAAATCAGACGACAGTTTTTTTACGGGCGATGGTTTCTATTTTGATGACTTGACGGTAAGCACTTTTGATGAGGTCGTTAGCAGCAGCACTTTTGATATAGAAGATTTTAGTTTTAGCCAAAACCATCCGAACCCAGCGAGGGATTACACGGTGATTGATTTGATTGAGTCCGTTGATGGAAGCCTCCACGTGTACAATATGTTAGGAGAAGAAATTCAAGTGCGTCAAATCAGCAATGGAGAGGAAGCTGTTGTTTTGAATACAGCAGATTGGGCTGCTGGTTTTTATAGTTATCGATTGTTGGTAGATGGGGTTTGGTCGAAAGCTCGAAAGATGGTCGTTAGATAAAAAAGATTCAAAAGGACTCATCCAGCCACTTGGAGTGACTTGATGAGTCTTTTTTGAAAGAGCTTAATTTCCTCATTTACACAAAAGGTTTGAGTTATTCTAAAGTGATTTTACAATTTTTTGTACTCCTAGTGTTTTGGGTTTGCCTAAGTTGTAACAATACTCCTACATCACCAAGGAAAACCTCTAGAGTAAGAATCACTTCTACAGATTCCTTAGAAGCCGACCAGGACACAGCTATCTACAGAGTACTTCCAATTATGCCGATCTTTCTATCCTGTGAAGAAGAAGACAACCAGCGCTCCCAAAGACAATGTACTTCTGATCGACTTATCAAATATCTTTATGAGAATATTCAATATGAAAGCCCTCCACAGGATAAGGGAATCTTCTATACAAAAACGATTGTTCAATTTGTTATAGAAAAAGACGGTAGTATCAGTAATGTGAAAGTGAGTAGGGACCAAATGATTTCTAATATAAAAGAGCTTTTGCAAAACATGCCAAAATGGAAAGCTGGCCGTAAGGACGGTTATGCAAAACGCTTTGAATATTCATTTCCGATAAGAGTTCATTTAGAATAGTCGACTGAATAAAATTTATTTTTTACAAGTGAGGATACTATTCCAAATCAGAAAAGAATTGGTCAGGCCACTGCAATTAGCAGGACGAACTTTTACCAAAACTGAATCATTGTAAAGCCGTTTTGATCCCTTTAAAATCACTGACGTAGTTGTAGATTTGATACTAAAATTCAAGTGAGAATTAAACTCTAAATTGAAAGCTATATTTTTTTTAACATAAAAATTTATAATTTTCCAGAACTATTATCATATCTTCGATTTATAATTGGAGACTAGTTGTCTCTTCAATCTCAACATTACAACTCTTCTAAGCTTTCAATTTAGAAAATTGTAAAATGATCTCTCCCGGTTAATTTCGCTCAAATAAAAGAAATAACGTTCAATTTTTATTAGGTAGCTATTTGTTTGTGCCTATTGTTAAAAGTTTAAATATTTCTAATCAATACGCTTATTTGTAATTGACCAATATTCTGGATTTATTCCTGTCGCTTTAATTCTGAAAACAAGGTTTGTTTTGCATTCTGTGCAAAGTGAAACCAACTATTTTTTACCCAAAAACTGAATTATGGCGTCACTTTCCCTTTACGGTGGAGGAGCTATTGGCAACCAATTAGCCGCCCACCTCATGCGTAGGTCCACCTACACTTATTCAAAAAATGACATTGAAGCTTTTGCTCTGAAAACTGCTGATCAAGCAGTCGATGATCTGTTTTCTTTTGTCGCTCCCTCTATTCCCGAACCCATTGATTTTCAATCGGGTAATCATTGGATTAATTTGGGAGGGGCTCCCGTTAGTGCTTCCTTTCACCTCAACCGTTATATCAAAGGTTGGTGGATCGACGAAGCGATGAAAAGTACCTCTGTTGAGTACAAAATGATGTTTTTTCTACACACTACTTTTACAACTTCTGTATACGATCATAAGTCGGAAGACTTTTGGGATTACCTCGAAACCATTCGTTATTATGTAAAAGGTAGCTTTAAAGAATTTGCAATTAAAATGTCACTCACTAATTTGATGGCTGACTTTCTTGGCAATAGAGTCAATTTTGGATTTAGCCCAAATGATAATTTTGCCAGAGAATTTTTAGAGTTATTTACAATTGGAAAAGGTCCCCAGAATGGGCCAGGAGATTATACGAACTATACAGAAGATGATGTTCTGGAAGCAACAAAAGTATTTTCTGGATGGAGAAATGGAGTCCGTACGAACCCCGCGCACAAAGACTCAGATACCAATCTAAATAGATGTTATCCAGTCTTTGCCTACCACTCGAATGTCAATAAACAGTTTAGTTCACATTTCCAAAGTACAACAATTACTACTGCTACAAGTGCAACGGATATGTACCGAGAGTTGGAGGATTTTGTTGATTTAGTTTTTGATCAACTAGAGACAGCACGTCATCTGGCTAGGAGGAGGTATCGCTTTTTTGTGAGCTCCAATATCACTTCAGAAATAGAAACTGATATTATTAATCCATTAGCACAATTGATTTATGATAATAATTATAATCTCGAAATTGGACTGAAAGCACTCTTGAAGAGCGAACACTTTTTTGACATGGATGACAGCACCAACGGCGATGAAATTATCGGAGGATTGGTAAAATCTCCACTTGATTTATTAACGACTGCGGTTTCTTTTTTCCAAATAGAAAGACCGAATCCTGTTACTTCATCCTTCTGGCATTATATCCAGTTTTATCATCGCGCCACGTTATCGGATACTTTTGAAAATGCAGGATTTAATATTTTTTCACCCTTATCAGTAGCTGGTTATTCTGCCTATCATCAGTCCCCTGAATATGACAGGAACTGGATACATACAGGAACAGTAGTTCCGAGGTATAAAATGGGAGGGATGTTGATCTCCGGATTTAGATGGACTGCTAACGAACTAATTGGTGCGTCACTGGATGTTACCGACTTTGTAGTTAATTCCGGTTATTTTTCTGACCCGCAGAATTCCACAACACTCGTTACGGAGATACTGGAATATTTACTTCCGTTCGCCGCAGATACGAATCGCTTTAATTATTTTTTAAATGATATTTTTCTGAATAATCTAAGTGCAACAGATTGGCAAACGGAATGGAACAACTACCTCAGTAGTGGAAATGACAGCAGTGTGAAAATTCCATTAAAAAATCTGGTCGAGTCCATTTTGCACAGTCAGGAATTTCAAGCATTCTAATTTTTCCAAATTTATTTTTCGCAAATGGTCATGGATAATCAAACCATCTCAGACCATTTAACGATGTCATTTTATTATGTAGACCTTGTCGCTAGCGATAGGTGGTTCTACATAACTATAATTAAAAAACAGAAAAATGAAAAGAAGAGATTTTATAAAATATGGTGGGGCCACAATTCCCATGAGTCCTTTTATGCTCAACAAAACTATTGTAAATACCTTTATTCCGAATGAAATGACAAACTGTTATGGTGTGGCTGATCGCATCATGGTTATTATTCAACTGGATGGAGGAAATGATGGATTAAACACTTTAATTCCAACTGAACAATATGATGATTACGCTAATTTACGGCCCAAATTAAAAATTCCTCAGAGTAGCTGTATTGATTTGGACTCAACCTTACCCCTTGATGCTCAGGTTGGCCTCCATCCCGTCATGACTGGAATCAAACAATTATACGATGCCGGCAAAGCTCATATAATAAATGGCGTTGGTTATCCTGATAGTAATTTGTCTCATTTTAAATCGACTGATTTATGGAATACATCAGGAGATGGTACATCCGCTAATTTTAATTTTGATACTGGATGGATGGGAAGATTTCTGGATTCGGCTTACCCTGGAGTAGCTGGTAATCCTTCAGGTGATTTTCTTGATCCATTGGGTATCCAACTTGGCTCGCGGCGACCATCCTTAGGCTTCCATACCAATAATGTAAATACCATTGCCATTAATTTGGCGGGACAAGATCCCTCTGGTTATTATTCAGTGGTCAATGAAGTTGGAGGTGCGGCAATTAGTAATGTACCGTCGACAGAATATGGTTCTCGATTGGAACACATCATGGGAGTAGAATCCGATGCTTCAGTATATGCTCAAAGAATTTCATCGGTCTTTGATAACGGCTCTAACTCTGTTTCGTATCCAAACACCCATTTGGCTAACCAGCTCAAAACCGTAGCTCGATTAATCAGTGGCGGCTGTAATACTAAAATATACTTAGTTGATTTATTAGGCTTTGACACACATATTAATCAAGCAGTAAATAACTCACCGACTACTGGATTGCATGCTAATTTATTAGCTCAATTATCTGGAGCTGTGAAAGCCTTCCAAGATGATTTAGATGCTATTGGAATTGATGATAAAGTAATGACAGTAACCTTTTCAGAATTTGGTAGAAGGCCAGGAGAAAATGGAAGTCTTGGAACTGACCACGGAACACTCGCACCAATGTTTGTATTCGGAAGTCATGTTGATGGCGGCGTCACTGGGGTCAATCCCGATTTGACTAATCTTACGAGTATTGGAACACTTCAAGGGCAGCAATATGATTATCGAGAAGTCTTCACAACACTTTCGCAAGACTGGTTAGGAGGTACTGATAGTATGTTGAACAGTGCGTATCTACTTGGTTTTGTTAATGATAAAATTCCATTCATCGACCCTAATGAGGTAGCTGATCCAACTTGTTATATAGGTACGCCTCTTCCACCTGAAGGTCCATCTGAGTCTATAACCTTTGACGCCAAGCTTGCTGGTAATCATAAGGTCTCATTAGAATGGGAGGTTAAGTATGCTAATGAAAAGGAATTCTTTGATATCGAAAGAAGTCGGGATGGGGAAAGTTATGAGATAATAGCTACCATCTCCGCTGCAACTGCTGGAACTCATTTCTATACTTCATTTGATGAAGAGCCTTTCGATGGCGCGAATTATTATCGACTTCGATCTGTGAACAGAGATCAGGCAGAAACCCTTTCAAAAGTCGAGCTTATAGAGATTACCTCAAATAGGCCGATTGCAATGAAAGTCTTTCCCAGCCCGACAATGAGCAACGCAACTTTGGAATTAACCACGGAGCAAACCGTTGATGCTATTCTTACTATCGTAAACGAACAAGCAGGTCTGATCTCTTCTCAACCTGTTTATCTTCAGAAAGGAGTAAATACGATAAACATTGAATCTGAAAACTGGAGTGGGGGCGTTTACCAGTTGGTTTTAATTTCCAATGATGGGAAGCAGAGAGATTTGGCTACTTTGGTTAAAGTCTAATCGCTCTTTGAAGTTGATGGAAAAATAAGGCTGCCTCTGTAAACAAGAGGTAGCCTATTCTTATTTTCTTCATCCACTTCATCCACTTCATCCACCTCATCAACCCCATCCCCAATTTGCCAAAAATCAAACACCCCACCATTAATGGAACGATTTTTTTGGATTTACAGAGATTATAGTTTTTCTTTATATTAACAGCGTTCAAAACTGAGTTAAATCAGCGGCACTATAATCTATTGTTCAAATTTATCACCCAACTCATCAGTTATGTTTCAACCATACACCGGCCCTTGGGATCATAGGACTGCGGCGCATCTCTTACGTCGAACAATTTTTGGTCCTACCAAAGAAAGAATCCAACAAGCCGTAGACGAAGGCCTGGAAGGTTCTATCGCTACACTTTTTGCAGATCCGGCTCCTGTCGATCCACCCGTTTATTATGATTTTGAAGACGATCCCTTAGCGGGGATAGGGGAGACCTGGACGGATAAATACCTGAATGGAAACATCACTGGTATTTACTTCGCGCGAAGCAAAACGATGTGGTCCTGGTGGTTTCAGCAAATGGCTAGAAACGATCAGACGATTACCGAAAAATTAACTTTGTTTTGGCACAACCACTTTCCAATCACGGATGCTGGTCATGCAAATATGAATTGGACTTACCTGACGCTCTTGCGCGAAAATGGACTTGGCGATTTCAAAGAACTGGTCAAAAGAATAACCGTAGATCGCAGCATGTTGATCTATCTAAGTGGGACTAGCAACTTCGCTGATGAGCCGAATGAGAATTACGCAAGAGAATTGTTAGAATTATTTACGATTGGAAAAGGAGATCTTGTTGCGCCTGGTGATTATACCAATTATACAGAGCAAGATATTGCAGAGATGGCGCGTGTGCTTACTGGTTGGTGGACCTGGGTAGCAGAGAGTGAATCGAACCCGAACCCACCCGCGACCTTTGAACCCTGGAATGGAATGCACGACACGGGCTCCAAGCAATTGTCTCATCGCTTTGATAACCAAGTCATTGAAAACGCCGGAGCTGATGAATATAAAAACCTGATAGATATTATTTTTGAAAAGGAAGAATGTGCGCGTCACATCTGCCGTCGTTTGTATAAGTGGTTTGTTCATTATGAATTTAATGATACGATAGAAAATGAAATCATTGCTCCGATGGCGCAGGTACTAATTGATAATGATTATCAGATCCAACCTGCATTGGAAGCGTTATTGAGAAGCCAGCATTTTTATGACGAGGCGATGCGCGGGTGTATGATTAAATCAACCCTGGACTTTTTCTTCTCCTCTTATAATACTTTGAAAGTTGTGGGGCCATCAGACCCAATGGTTGAATACGACATGTGGGTCGGTTGGTACTGGGAGTTTCAAGAGTTGGGACAAGCGATTTTTGAAGTACCTTCTGTCGCTGGATGGACGGCCTATCACCAGGGGCCATTGTTCTACAGAAACTGGATCAACTCTGCGAGTCTAAGTTTGCGAAAGCGAATGGTCACTTCTCAAATGATCTGGCTCATTCACTACTTTGATAACAATACTTATGGTTATAACTTTTTGAATTTTATAGAATCACTAGACAATCCATCTGATCCGAATGCGCTGATTGATGAGCTTTGTGATTTGCTATATCCTCGTGAAAAGACGCAGGCGCAAAAGGATTATTTCAAAAATATCCTCATCCCCGGATTGCCTGATTTTGAATGGACGGTGGAGTATGGAGACTATTTAGCAGATCCCACAAACGAAGATTTGCAACAGACGGTAGAGGCTAAACTGAGGTCGATGATTACTGCCATGATGGATGTTCCTGAATTCCACCTGAGCTAATTTGTTGCCTGCTATTTTTTCAAAAAGTGAATTATTAAATCTAAAATTATGAAAAGAAGAGCTTTTCTTAGAAATACATCATTGCTGACTGTTCCTACCGTTTTGGGTGGCCTGAACGTAACCGCAATGCCCTCCCGAATCATGGAGTCCATGGTCAACGGAGATACAGATAAAGTATTGGTATTGATTGATTTGAATGGTGGAAATGATGGTCTGAATACTTTCGTTCCTTTGGATGGTTACGACAATTTGGCGAACGCCAGAAACAACGTCATCATCCCCGTAAATGAATTGTTAGCAATGACGGACACCATCAAAATGCATCCGTCGATGACTGGTGTTCGAGATTTGTTCGACAGCGCTGAACTGACCTTAGTCCAAGGCGTTGGATATGCCAATCAGAATCGGTCGCACTTCCGTTCTGCGGATATTTGGAACACTGCCGTAAATGCGGATGAGTATAAATCTACTGGTTGGGTAGGGCGATATTTGGATAGTGAATTTCCAGGTTACCCAAATGATTTTCCAAATGATGATTGCCCTGATCCTTTTGCAGTGACGATGGGTTCTTCCATCTCCAGTAATTGCCAAGGGGTAGATTCCAATTTCAGTCATGCCATTATAGACGTAGATAATGTTGGAGGTTTAGCGACAGGTGTGGAGGCGGATTTACCAAACGATTGCTATGGTTCGGAAATGACTTTCCTGATTGATTCTTATAAAAAGGCAAACTCCTATTCTGAACGTGTTTTTGATGCAGCAGAGGAAGGGACTAACGGCTCTGATAATTATCCAAGTTCTAGATTAGGACAACAATTAAAAACAGTTGCTCGGTTGATAGATGGAGGTTTACAAACCAGGATCTATGTGCTGACTCTTGGTGGTTTTGATACGCATGATAGTCAGGTTGAGGAAGGGACTCCTACGATAGGATGGCACGCAGATTTACTTAAAAATCTAAGCGATTCTATCCACGCTTTCCAGCAGGATTTGAAAGCGCTAGGTCTTAATGAGCGAGTGATCGGAATGACGTATTCAGAGTTTGGAAGAAAAATTATTTCCAATGCAGGTGTTGGAACGGATCACGGTTCTGCCGCTCCGATGATGGTTTTTGGAACCTGTGTAAATGCAGGTGTCGTAGGGGATAATCCAACCATTGCCGCAAACGTAGATGATGAAGAAGGCGTGGCGATGCAGTATGATTTCCGCTCGATCTATGGTTCTGTTTTGATGGACTGGTTTGAAGTTCCAGAAGATACGGTGAAAGAATTACTGACTCCTGAGTTTACTTACATTCCATTGGTCACAGGTTGTATTTCCTCTGATACTGAAGAAGTTGTGGAGATCATAGAAACAAAAGCTTTCCCGAATCCCTTTGCTAATCAGTTCACCATCAGCTTTGCGCTAAATGAAACGAAGGATGTGCAAATAGACCTATTCGACGTCGTTGGAAAACGAGTAAAACCAATTGCTAACAAGACACTTACAAATGGCCAGCATGATGTTCCAGTAGAAGCGCATGGTTTGGCAGCGGGTGTTTATTTCGTTAGAATACAAGCTGGGAATGGGGTGAAGTCGGTGCGGGTGGTTAAGCGATAGGGTTTTTAGGGAGAGAGGAGGCGAGGGTGGAAGAGGGAGACGAGGGCTTCTCGTAGAACGCGAGAAAAAGCTAACTTCTTTCCAATTATAGTAAAATCATATTCCAAAAACAAAACCAGACGTTTATCAAATTTGGTACTGCTTTCGCGCAACCAATTTGGTAAACGTTTTTTTATCTTTGCCAGACATAACAAAGGAACATCCCAATGACATCATTTCACATAAGGATAAAACTCTTAGTCCTTGCTTTTTTTCTTTTTCAAATTAACCTTTCTGCCTGTGATTGTGCTGCGCAGCCGGAGTTGGATATTCAAAATTGGAATGAAGTCCCTTTGATATTCACGGCTACTTTGGTGGATTACAAAAAGACGATACAGTTTGGATATTTCAAATTCAAAGTGACTCGACCATTTAAGGGAAATCTTACGGAAAAAGAAATCATGATTTATTTCCAACCAAAGAAGAGCCACACCTTATTACATGCCGTCAAAGATTTTAGCTTACAAAAAGAATGGATTGTCTTTGCCAGAAAGGAAGTCAAAAATGGTAAAACCTACATCCGACTAAAAGACAACTTCACTTCAAAGTATTGCGGACTCAGCAGACCGATAAAGAAAAATCAAGATGTGTATTTAGCATTTCTGAAAAAGATGGAAAGTTCTTCGGAAGGGTTTCAATCTTTTGAAAATGCAGATAACAATACAATTGCGGAAGGTTGGTATGAAGACAAAACGGCAATAGGTTGTTGGGAGTATTTCAACGAGGAAGGAAAAATCTATCTCACCGGTTCTTACGAAAATGGTCAGAAAATAGGGGAGTGGCTAAAATTTGCAACTGACAAACATGGCGACCAAGTGGTCAT
>JBGCDT010000362.1:0-8647 GCA_045105695.1 Saprospiraceae bacterium
AGGTACATCAATCTGGATGTATCCTCCTGATTCAAAATCTAGAGATTCTCCCTCAGGTAGTTTTACAACGAACTCCTTAATGAAAGATGCTACATTATAATTAGAAACCACTTCACACTCCCACTTCTTAATACCGAAGATTTCCTCAGGGATCCTGATACGCATATCAGAACGAACTTTCACTTGACAAGCTAGCCGTTTGTTTTCAGCTGCTTCCTTACGAGTAAGGTGATTCAGCTCTGTAGGCAAAACATCTCCTCCTCCTTCGTCAACATGGCATTCGCACATTGCACAAGTTCCACCACCACCACAGGCAGAAGGTAGAAATACATTAGAGTCAGAAAGTACGTTAAGCAGAGAAGAACCTGGCTGAGCTAACAGTGGATTGTCTTCGTCTCCGTTTACAATAATTTTCACATCACCTTGTGGCACTAGTCGACGTCTTGCCATAATAAGCATGAAAGACAGCAACATAATTACGGCACTAAAGACCGCAACGGCAGAGATGATAGTTGTTACAGCAGATAAAAGTATCATATATCTTTACTTATAAATTTTCTAATAAAATTATTTTCCTAAAGCTGCTGGATCTATTCCCATCAAACTCATGAAGGCAATTCCCATTAATCCAGTCAAAATAAAAGCCATTCCTAAACCTCGAAGTGCAGGTGGCACATTAGAGTAGCGAATCTTTTCACGGATAGCAGCAATGGCAATAATCGCCAAGAACCATCCAAACCCTCCTCCTAATCCGAACGCTAGAGAATCCATAAAGTTGAAGTCTCGGGCTACCATAAATAGTGATCCTCCAAGGATCGCACAGTTTACTGTAATTAATGGTAGAAATATCCCCAAAGAGTTATACAAAGCAGGAGAAACTTTCTCTACGATCATTTCTACCAATTGTACCATGGAGGCAATTACGGCGATAAAAAGAATGAATCGTAAGAACGTTAAATCAATTCCAAAGACACCATCTTCGCTCAATAACCACTCGCTAATCATCCAGTTGATTGGCATCGTTACGGCGAGTACGAAGATGACAGCAAGTCCAAGACCGAAAGCCGTTTTTACTGTTTTAGAAACAGCTAGATAAGAGCACATTCCAAGGAAGTAAGCCAGTACCAGGTTTTCAACGAAAGCTGCTTTTATGAAAATATTGAAAAAATCCATTTGCTATTGTTTTTGAAACAGGACATTTATTAAATGTAGCCTGAGTGTTATTTTTTGTAAAAGTTGAAATTTGTTTTGCTTAGCTGCTTAAGAAATATCTACCAGCTTTGGATTATAACTTCTGTGAATCCAAATCAATATTCCGATGATGAACATGGCCGCTGCGGGAAGTACCATTAAGTTGTTGTTAGCGTACCATCCAAACCAAGAACCTTCGGCTACAGTGTTTATCATATACTCAGGAGAAGCCCCGATGATTTTCCACTCAATTGGACTACCAGCGAATAAAGATCCTTTTCCAAATAACTCTCTAATGAAAGCTACGATCAAAAGAATGGCTCCGTAACCTAGTCCGTTTCCGATACCATCTACGAAAGAACGCCAAGGTTTATTAGCCATTGCGAATGCTTCCAAACGTCCCATTACAATACAGTTGGTAATGATCAGTCCGATGTATACAGATAACTGCTTGTAGATTGGGTAGTTGAATCTTTTTAGGGTAAGCTCTACTATTGTTACCAGTGTTGCGATAATGACCAACTGAACGATCATACGCACCTGCTTAGGAATGTTATTTCTAATTAAAGAAGTAAACAAACTAGAAAAACCGCATACAAAAACAACCGCAATAGACATTACTAGTGATGGGTAAATCAAGGAAGTTACTGCTAAGGCAGAACATACACCTAGTACCTGAACTGTAATCGGGTTATTGTCATTTAAAGGATCTTTCAAAAGTTTCTTTTCCACCTTTCCAAATAAAGGTTCTTTCTCCGCTGCCGCTACTGTGTCTTTCTGTAATACGTCTTCTGCCATGATATTTTATTATTTAAGGCTTCTTTTAAATGTCTCGTTTTTCAGAGATTGATTTTAAGGTGTCTTTAAAATTATTTACTTCCGAGTGGCTTGCCAGTTGATCCCTTAGTTTTATCAAAGTAAGGTTCGTAATATTTTAAACAACGATCCAACATTTCAGAAACGCCATTCGCAGTTACTGTTGCTCCAGAGATACCATCTACTGCATGCCAGTCGTCTTTTTTAGCAACTCCTTTCTTCACTTCAACAGAAACATACTCTCCGTCATCAGTGTAAATCTTCTTGCCTTTGAAGTTACGTGCAAAGGTAGGGTTATCCTTAATCTCTGCACCCAAACCAGGCGTCTCTCCTTTGTGATCGAAGGATGCTCCAACTATGGTACTCATGTCAGACTTGAGCGCGATGTTCCCCCAGATTTCATCCCAAAGACCATTTCCTCTTACAGAAGTGATAAATAATTTTTGACCTTCACTATTATATATGTATAGTGGAAAAATTCGGTTTTCTTCAGGCTTCTTCTTTTCCTTGGCCATATCAATATCTTCAGGCTTTCCTCCTTTATATCCAGCAGCAATGATTTCTTCTGCTTTCAATTCATTACCATTCATATCCAAAGCAACCTGCTGAACATTACCGTCAAAGATTGACACTACCTCTTCATCAGCGATGTCCTTTGCATCTTTTCCTTCTCCAAGATAATCATTGATAGATGTTAGGATTGCTCGCTTGTTGAAGATAGATTCGTTGATCTTCGATTGATCTTTCCACATCATATACAAGCCCGTTAATGCTAATGCAACGAGAGTCGTCATGATCAATACGAAGGTGTATATATATTTTGTACTATGCACTTTTTGTAATTTTTAGATTTAAAAATCAAACAAGTAATTAATTCTCTTACTCCGCTGCTGCTGCTTCTTGCAAGTAAGCAGGCACCACCTCATCATCTTTTTTATTCCTAGACATTCTACGACTGATGTTAGATTCTAATACGTAGTGATCAATCAGTGGAGCGAAAACATTCATAAACAAGATTGCCAACATCCATCCTTCCGGATAAGCTGGATTAATGACACGAATGATCATTCCTACGAAACCGATTAAGAAACCGTATATCCATTTTCCTTTAGTTGTAGAAGCAGCCGTTACTGGGTCCGTTGCCATGAAAGCCATTGCAAAGAAGAATGATCCCATGTAGAACTGATACTGCCAAGGCACCTGCATGAAAGGAGTAACTCCCCACAAGTTCAATAAGAATCCGCTGAATGCAGCTCCGATAAACATGCTCAACATAATTCTCCAACTGGCAATTCCAGTTACAACCAACATACCTGCTCCGAAGAGAATAAATGGCTTGTTAGATTCTCCAATAGAACCTGGAATATCTCCCCATAACATTTGAGACATGGTGTATTTTTCAGTTACCATATCCCAGCCACCTTGGTAAGCTAGTGATAATGGCGTTGCTCCTGAGTAGCCATCTACTACAGGCACACCGGCCCTAAAAGTGTCCCAGCCGAGCGAGTCAAATAAGCCATTGAACATCGTAACACCCCAGCCATATTCCGCAACTAAGCCCTGACCTTGATCTGCAAGACCAGCTACCCATACTTCATCTCCTGAGATGGTAGTTGGATAAGCAAAGAAGACAAATACACGAGCAAGTAGTGCTACATTTAGAATATTCATACCGGTACCTCCAAAAGCTTCTTTACCAATAATTACGGCAAAAGCTACTGCAAGTGCTAATATCCATAGTGGCAAATCCGGTGGCATAATCAATGGAATCAATGCCCCTGAAACCAGAAAGCCTTCTTCTATCGCATGTCCCTTTTTGGCGGCATACCAGAACTCAATTCCCAGACCAACGACGTGAGCAACAATGAAGATCGGTAAGAGGTGAACCAAACCGTAAGCTAATTTCAGGTGAAAACCTGCGAAGAAACCTTCATACATTCCAAGAGCAGTGAAATGTTGGTGACCTATATTATAGGTACCGAAAACATAACAAAGCTGCATGGCAATCACCACCATCACCATCGTACGCTTCAGGTCCATACCATCACGGATGTGTACGCCCTTACCTTTCGTTACATGATCAGGTGCATACAAGAATGTGAAGAAGCCATCATACAACGTATGTAGAAATGGTGAATTCTTCTTTTCTGGTTCCAATTTTTTAACTAAGTCAATTAAACCCATGTTTGTGTTTTATTATTGATGTCTATTTTTTTTAAATATCGAAGTGCTGTTACTTCACACTAGCTTTGAGAACGCATGATTTCCAATCCATCTCTAAGGATAGACTGCAATGGCTGCTTGGATGTACAAACAAATTCACAAAGCGCTACATCTTCTTCACTCAATTCGTAAATACCTAACCCTTCCATTCGTTCAAAGTCATTTACTAAAATTGCTTTCATCAAGTGCTGTGGGTAAATATCCATTGGCAATACTTTTTCGTACTGTCCAGTCACTACAAAAGCTCTTTGCTCACCATGTGTATTAGTGTTAGCTTGGAATTTCATTTCACCAAATAAAGCATTTGGATAAGTATTAGAAATCGTAGGTCTAGGTGTTAATGGTAATAACCAACCGAACATTTCATACTCGTCTCCTTCTTCTAGAACTGTGATTTGATCATCGTGGAAATTCAAGAATTCACCCGCCGCTTTCTGTTCTCCACTCAATACATCTCCTGCTACAATACGATCTTTTTCAGATTTCATGTTTCCTTGTAACAATTCTCCTACGCAAGCTCCTTGATGGGTACGTACATACTTAGGTTCTTTCAATTCAGCACCTGCAATAACAACAACTCTAGAAGCATCAAAATGACCTTCGTTAAATAGTTTCCCAATCTGAATACATTCCTGTACCCCTAATGTCCAAACCTTATCTGTAGTATTGATTGGGTGTGTGTGGTGAATTTGAATACCAACGTTTCCAGCAGGATGTGGTCCATTGTACCATCTCTTTTCAACGCCTGTTGCGTCTGCAAAAGCAGCTGATGGGTCTTCATTAGAGTTTAATCCAAGATATACATGACCCGGTGTTAGTTTTTTCAATACGTCTAACCCTTTTTGGAAATGTGCTTCTTGGCCTTGTACAACAAAATTGTTATCAGGAGCCAAAGGAGCAGTATCAAAGGTAGATATAAAAATATCTCTAGGTACAGCATTCACATCAGGTACGACATCGAAAGGACGTTCATTGATTAATGGCCATGCGCCATTCTCCAAAAGGAACTTTACTAAGTCAGCTCTATTCACTGTCTTCAAATCAGGAGCAGTAATACTTTTGTAAGTCATTTCTCCTTTGTCGGCCAAAATGATTACTTCTTTGATCGAACGTTTTGCACCTCGACGTACCTCTACGACCTCACCACTTACAGGAGCACAGTATATAACGTCTGGTCGTTTTTTATCAAACATGATCGGATCACCCGCTTTTACTTCATCTCCTGCCTCGACAGTTACCTTAGGAATAGGAGACATTCCGATAAAGTTGCCTGGCTGAATAGCGTAAGTATTCGCAGTTCCTTGCTCAAGCGTTTTAGCGGCTTCGCCTTCTAGTAGGATATCGAATCCTTTTTTAAGCTTAGTCACTTCTTTGCCATTCTCCATAACATTGCTGCTATTGTTAGAAAAGAAAGAATAACCGTTGGCTTCAGGATCAATTCCGATCTTTTTAGCTTCAATATGCATTAAGCTATCTGCCACCTGAAGAACCGCCATTATGAGCAAAAGGGCCGCAATCAGTAGAACTCCGATGAGAAAATAGTTGGTTCCTCCACTACCGCCACTTTGTGCGAATGTCGTGATTGGCAGTGCCAGAAGTAGAATTAGAAGAGTTGATTTAGATGTTCCGTTTATCATTGATTATTGTATTATAAACAATTTCATTAAGACAACACTAATTCGTATTTGTAAGTAATTGACAATTAGGAATTTGTGTACGTTTTTTACTGATTTTCAAACCCTTTCAGAAAATCGAGGCAAAGATATAAAACCTTGAAGGTATTACCGTGCCTGGCTGTTGGTTTTTGGGTAGAAAATGTTATTTAGATTTATTCTAGATAACATTTTGATTTCTTTTTCTTTTATGAGGTTTTTAAATCGGTTTATTTCATTTGTCATAGCTATATACAGTTATGTAGGGAGGTTTGTTTATTCAAAGAGTACCTTTAGTTAAGAAAATCATAATACGTCTGAATTCCATCCACACTTATCTATAAAATTCTCCCTTCCCCTTCTCAACTCCGCATATTTGAGGCATCACTCCAATTCAAAATACATTCACATGAGTACCCTCAAAAAATTCTTACTAGACTGCTCCGGCGCTGATCAAGAGCTTTTGCAAAAGTGCCCTTCCGATGAAAACAAGTACATCGGTATCGGAGCTACGATTTTCTTTACTGGATTACTAGCAGCTTTCTCTGCGGGGTACGCATTGTATACGGTTTTTGATTCTTACATCATGGCCACTGTCTTTGGAATCATCTGGGGCTTGATGATCTTTAACCTCGATCGCTACATTGTTAGTAGCATGAAAAGCAGAGGAGACTTTATTAGAGACTTCATGGTGGCACTGCCGCGAATCGGAATGGCGATCATTCTCGCCATGGTGATTTCAAAACCATTGGAGCTAAAAATTTTCGAGAAAGAAATTAACTCCGAGTTGCTAGTTATGCAACAAGAGACTTACAAAACGCAGGAAGATAAAATCAAAGAACGCTATACCGCACAGATTGAAAATTTCAAACTAGAAATCGATGCCCTAAAGAAAGAGAACGAAACCAAGACGGTCAATCGAGATCAACTCGCGCTGATGGCTATTCAAGAGGCCGATGGTAGTGGCGGTTCTAAAGTCAGAAATATGGGTCCGATCTATCGCGCAAAAAAGAAAGATGCGGAAATGGCACAACAAGAACTTGATGCAACCTTGGCCGTAAACATTCCACTGATCCAAGAGAAGGAAGCCGCAGTAAAAGAAACGCAGCAGACGGTTAACGATGAGATTACAACTTTGGAAAGAGGCGCTTTTGGAGGATTGGCCGCTCGCATGGAAGCATTAGATCGATTGGCAAGAGGTAGCGAAGCGATATTAATTGCACATATTTTTATCATGCTTTTATTTGGTGTAGTGGAGACGGCTCCGGTTTTGGTAAAGCTAATTTCAAGAAGAAGTCCTTACGATTATTTACTGCATGAACATGAGCACGTTTTTGAAATGAATCACCTGGAGCGAACCTCCGTTTTAGAAAACAGTATTCGCAACCTCGTTCGATATGATACGGACACTGGCACTTACAAAACCAATGCGCGTATTACTGCCGAGCAAGAGATGATCGACAATGCGTTGAAGCAAAGAATTGGAGAATTGAAAAATAACCCGCTGGGTTGGGATGAGGTTGTCGGATAGTTTCTAACCCCATTTATCAAAATAAAAAAACCAAATTAATAATTGGGCTATTAGAAGTCCAAGCTTTTTAGAAGAGCGATTATTAGATTGTAGACTGAGCCTGTTGCTGCTAAATTGCGGCGACGGGCTTTTTCTTTTCGAGGAAATTAGTCAGTGTTATCGGCGCTTTTTGTAATATGTTTTTCAGAGTAAACTGAGAAGGCTGTAGAAGTTCATTCACATTACCGTATAGCTTTTTGAGTTCCTTATGCGCGCTCTTTGATCGATTAAAAAAATCTCCTCCAATTATTGTCATCCCTTGTAGCTCTTGGATAAAGTTCGAATCAACAGCAACTCCATTGTCCATTATGTTTTGATAAACAGTACAATTGATAATATGCTGCCCTAGGTGATATTCTAATTCAAAAAGCTCGTTTTGTACTTTAAGTAATGGATTCTTTGTGTAGGGAATTCCAAAAGTTTTAAGCGTTTTTAAAACTTCTACAAGTACGATCTGTGTTTCTTGAATATTTTCGATAAGCGCTGGTAAAAGTATACAGTGCTGTTTAAAGTGATAAGTAGATAAAACCATTCGTTTGTGTTTAAAAAAGTGATTTTTAAACGCGGCATCTATTTTTACGGAATGATTTGGCAAAGGTTCTAAAATAGCTGCTGTCACAAAATGGGCTACCGGATTAACGACTAGCTTTACTTTTGTTGATCTGAGAACTTCTCCAACCCAACAGTCCAAACAAAGCAAAGCCTACAGAATTCAAGGTTCCATGTACCGCATACATCCAAGGAATAGACAACCACGGCAACTCCGTCTGAAAACGCCAACCATACAAAAACGCTAGAGTCAAACCTCCTATCAAACATAGTCCTGCCACAAACCATAACAATGCTCCTACATCTCCTCGAAACTTCCAAGCTAAAAATAAATATCCAAAGCCTACGCCCATCCCACCACTCGCCATTACAGTTACTGATAATGATTCAATTATTCCCGGCCAGCCGATTTGCGTAGAACTAATTCCTACAGCTACCATGGGCATCCCTAACAATAACAATACTCCTACAACTTTTCCATATTTCTTATTCCAATGCGGCAGAGATAACAAATAGAGTTGTAATAACAGATACCCTGCATAGTGAAAATGCACAACGGTCAGTAAAATAATAATCGGCTCATAATCCAAGGGGCTAAAGCCCAAGCGATCTATCACTCCCCAGCTTGCTGCGACTACCCAAAAGG
>JBGCDT010000363.1:0-11680 GCA_045105695.1 Saprospiraceae bacterium
TGCCTTGAAAAGTACTGACCGTAACGACCTGAAGGGAGAGTAGGTTAGGACTTTTCAAGGAGCGTAAAGATTCTGAAATTATTTTTTTTTTTTTTCTGAGGTCGATTCAACAATCCTGGCTTAAAGTAAATATTAAAAGCATTTCTATTTTATTGCTGAGCGGAGTTTATTTCTTTGCTTGTCATTACTGGTATTGCTGTACAATAAAAGCATCCTGTTATGGCTGTGCCCCTGCTAAAGTGGCAGTTGCCTCTCCGATGGTTCCTGACACTCCTCCCCTTTCCTTTGAATGGTCTAAGGCAACCCCTCTGTTAGGTGTTGGATTTGATGAAGAGATGCAGACGTGGTTAGCAGATAACCGAGGCGATAACCTCCTTGAGATCACCGGTCGATATGATGATGATGAAGTGAGTCCTTCTGGTTATGAAAACATGGGTTTGGCCAGAGCAGCGATTGTAAGAGCATTGTTATTAACAGAATTACCGGAGGAACGCATTCGATTGAAGAGTGAGTTAATAGAGGTGATTGATAAATCTGATTTAAGTGATAACGATATAATCACAACGGCGTGGAAATCCATAAGTGACAATGATTCAGATTTAATAAAATTAGATAAAAAGGTTGTTATTCTTTTTCCAAAGAATTCCATTAAAAAAGAAACGAATAAAGAGACTGATAAATATCTAAAGTCTGTTGCAGAACGAGTCAAGGACTCTGGAGAAATCATCCACCTCGTTGGTCATACGGATAATGATGGAGATGAAGCTAGTAATCTAAAATTAGCTAAAAAAAGAGCATTGCGCATCAGGAGAATATTAAGACAGAAGGGAGTATCTCGCGACCAAATCAAAGTAGAAACTAAAGGAGAAACAGAACCTGTAGCTACCAACGAAACAGAGAATGGTCGTTATCTAAACCGGCGAGTAGTTCTTACTTTGAAGGAAAACTAATATTCTTAAAGTCTTGAGAGTCTGTCTTATTCTATGACGTTTAGATTTTTTCGTTTTCCATGCTTTTAACAATTATTCTATAAACATTTTCAAACCAGTTTAGTATAATAAATTTCAGACCTTAATAAACCCCTTGTCAAGCCAATAAAAACCTAATAACAAACATGTTTAATTCCGTCATTTTTCTAAGTATCTGTTGGGATTGTACTCTTGAAGTACTTCCGATGCTGACCGTTGCATGGCTATTAGGTTGTCTATTCCTTTGGATTTTTTCAGGTACTCAACTGAAAAAAGAAAAGAAGAAATTAAAAACCGAACTAAAGATCTGGAAAGAAAAAGCGAATGTGCATGAGAAGGAACTCAATTCACTGAATTTCGATTGGGAAACGACCAACACAGAGCTGAAAAGTTTGCAGAACAACTATAAAGAACTAGAAATCAGATACAAAGCTCTAGAAGTTTTTAAAGGTGCCTCCGCTAATATCGTCTACGAACCTGTGCCTCCGCCCCACTCTTTAGTAAAAGAAATGGAAGCCGAAGATCAAAAGAAAAAACGAGTCGTTTACTTCTCCTCCGATAAAAACAAAAAGGAAACTCCTTCAAAAGCTGGCCATAATAAAATCGTCAAAAAGAAAAAAGGGCTAAAAATAGAGCTAGGTTATAACAATGCTTTTACGCCAAGTGATTTAACCATCGTCGAAGGTATTGGAGAAAAACTCAGTCAATTACTTAAGGAAAATGGAATAAGTACCTGGACCAGGCTGGCAGTTACTTCAGTAGCGGACTTACGCCAAATTCTGGAAAAAGCCGCAGGTCCTAAATTTAAAATGCACGACCCCTCTTCCTGGCCACAACAAGCCTCTCTTGCAAGAGTGGGTCAGTGGGAAGAACTCATACTCCTACAAAAGGGCCTCAGTCCAGCCAACAAATCTAAGGTCAAAAAACTTTACAAAAAATCTAAAGGTGCTGCCGCCTATCGCATTGATGATCTGAAAATCATAGAAGGTATCGGCCCGAAGATCGAACAACTCCTCAAAGATGGAGGAATCGACAATTGGGAAAAACTAGCCTCCGCTACCGTAGCTGATATTACTCAGATTTTGAAAGCTGCCGGTGATCGATACCGTTTGGCTGATCCGAGTACTTGGGTGAAGCAGGCCAAGCTGGCACATGAGGGGGAATGGGAAGAACTGAAGGATTATCAGGGGCGACTGAAAGGTGGAAAAGAGGTTTAAGACATCTACCACTCCAAACGTTCCCCATCCTTCCAAACTTCAATACCCTCCGCATAAGAGGCATTCTCAGCCAGGACAGCAGTTACTCCGTCATTAAAAGCATCTTCATAAGTCATCCCTTCACTAAGTCCTAGGTAGAATCCTTTAGAAAAACTAGAAGCCGCCGCATCCCCTACCGGCATGTTGTGGCCGATGACAGTTATACCAAAAGTAGAAAGCATCTTAGCCTGATTAGCAGCGTAGCAATTGTTAAGCAGCACTAGCTCTGTATTTTCCTTCAGTGGACGAAAAAGTCGCTTCATTGTACCATCGTTAAGAGTCAGCCCCTCATTGTTATCTGTACTAATGATGATACCTCCTTCTTCACCATGACCAGCAAAATGTACAATAGTCGGTTTGCTTTTGAAAGAACGCATCAGCTCCGTTATTCTAACCGCAGTTTGGGCAGGCAGAAAATGCCAAGCCTCTCGTTTGCTCCCTTGCTTCATTTCACTTTTTATCGTTCTCAGTTCTACATCAGTTTGCATGCGGGCCTGATCAGAAGGATTGGCAGCAGCAAAAAGAATTGTTTTTTGTTTACTACTATGAGAAGTTGACGAAGATCCATTCGATGTAAGAGTATTGTTAGTAATGGAATTGAGACCTGTTGTATTATTAGTCATTGGAGGTGATCCTTCATCCTCTGGCAACTCATCAAGTAACCCCACGACAGAATTGGTAATTCGATTGCGTTCAATGTTCGCATCAGAACCACTAATGATTCCCATGTTCTCTTTGCTTTCCAAACCATTCAGTCTTCCTTGTAATAAAATTAATGTGTTCTGATGGTGCCCCGGCAGTACTTGTCCCAGAATACTTAAGGCTTCTTTCATTCGCCCCGTTACAATAAGTTGTTGTATCTCCGATCTACTCATGATCTCTTGGTTTTCTTTAGGTTGAAAATATTTATTTGCAGCTTGCAATATAAGTACAAAAAAGATAATATCATCATATTTGATTTGTCATAAAAAAGGACATAGTTCTTTGATAACCAAGCTGGTTTCCTAATTTTACTGGAAACTATTTTTAACAAACAAATCAAAACGATATGAATGCTTCTTCAGATATTGGCAAATTAATTCTCAGAATCTCCATTGGTGGCCTCATGATCTTTCATGGTATTGACAAGCTGGGAGGGATTGGATTCATTATAGGAAAATTTACAGAGCTAGGTTTCCCTGGATTCCTTGGCTATCTCGTTTACCTGGGAGAGTTAATTGCACCTCTCCTATTACTCATCGGTTTTCGTTCAAAGATCGCAGGTCTTTTAGTCTCTGCCACAATGGTTGTAGCTGTATTGTTAGTACATGCAGGAGACATCTTTGCCTTGGGTTCTCATGGAGAATCAGCGATAGAAGTGCAATTACTTTATTTCTTAGGTGGCTTGGCTATTTACTTTTTAGGAGGTGGTCGTTTGGCAGTCTCTTCTAACAATCGTTGGGATTAAATTTTTGAATAAACCATTTACCGTAGAGTTCTAAATAGCTACAAAACAAAGAGCTTATTCAAATAATAAAGCATCAAAACGTTACTATTTCGTTAAAACTTAGTCTTAAGGTCGTTATCAATTATTCACTTAACTTTTTTAACGAAAAACTATGTCATTCGATATTTCAAACTCAATACAAGCAATGGTAGACACTTTAGTCGCCTGGTCCCCGAAAATTATAGCTGGATTATTTGTTCTGATCATTGGATTCTGGATTGTGAGCATGATCGTCAACCTGATTGGTAAATCCATGCAACGTGCAGATTTAGACAAGGACCTTCAACCCTTTCTAAAATCTATGGCTAGCGTCATTTTGAAAGTACTGGTTGTTCTCACCGCTGCCTCTGTAGTTGGAATTGAGATAACTGCTTTTGTTGCTTTGATTGCTTCAGCTGGTTTAGCCCTTGGTTTGGCTTTGCAGGGAACACTTGCACATTTTGCAGCGGGTGTGATGGTCTTGATTTTCAAACCATATCGAGTTGGCGACCTAGTTGATATTCAGGGACAGGTGGGACATGTAAAAGAAATTCAGGTTTTTAATACGGTTCTTACTTCCTTAGATCACAAAAGAGTTATCATTCCAAACGGAATTGCAACAAGCGGAATCATGACTAACCTTTCTACAGAAGGAAAACTCAGAGTTGACCTTAATGTAGCAATGCCTTATGAAGAGGATTTTGATAAAGTAAAACAAATTATTAGAGGAGCTTTGGATAAAGTAACTGTAAAATTACCAGAGGAGCCTACCATCGAAATTGAAAAATTCGATGCAAATAATGTTCTTCTAGCCGTTCGTCCTTATGCTGATCCTGAGACTTACTGGGATGTTTATTTCCAGTCTTACAAAGAAATAAAGAAAGCTTTTGGAGAAGCTGGAATCGATGTTGCTTACCCAGTTATGAAAGTAAAAAATGTAACTCCTGCTTAATAACCTATAAATAACACAAAGTTTATAACGATACTTCTACAGAAGGCTGCCCGATTCGGGTGGCCTTTTGTTTTTAAAAGAATTATCGCTTTACGCTAAATGGAGCGATAATAAAATTTATTACCTTCGCTATTTAAAGTTCATCTAACAATATCTGTTTCCAGTCTACCCTCTACCTCTAACAAATCCAGCAAACTCACAATAGACAAAGCCTAAAAGAACACATGCCTGTCCTAAAAAAATCAACCTATCCTGGGCCCCCACGTTACCAGTTCAATGCACACCTGCAAACCATCCTTCCAGCATTGTTTAGAAAAGTAAATGTTCCCTTCGAGCGAGAACGACTGACGCTTTCCGATGGAGATTTTGTAGACTTAGACTGGTTGGATAAGGGCTCTCGAAAACTCGTCATTCTAACGCATGGTCTTGAAGGAAATACCAACCGACATTATATGAAAGGGATGGCTGAAGCTTTTGCTAAAAAAGGTTGGGATTCACTGGCCTGGAACTGCCGCTCCTGCTCTGGAGAAATGAATAAAAAACTGCGCTTGTATCATCATGGCGAAATAAATGACCTGGAAGAAGTCATCAACCATGCGCTTCACACAAAGGATTATGAGCAAATCGTTCTCATCGGTTTCAGTATGGGTGGTAATATCAATATGAAATATTTGGGAGTCCATGCAGACCATTTACCTGCTCCGATTTACAAAGCCGTTTCCATTTCTGCTCCTTGTGATTTACATACCTCAGTAAAGAAATTAGATGAACCGGTTTGTCGTTTTTACAAAAAAAGATTTCTAAAAAAACTAGAACCTAAAATCAAATTCAAGTCGCAGCAGTATCCTGATAAAATTGACTACAGTCTATATAAAACGATAAAGAACTGGAGAGACTTTGATCAATTTTACACCATCAATCTAAACGGATTTAAAAGCCCGGACGAATTCTACACACAAGGTTCTGCCATCAACTTTTTGGATAAACTTCGCATTCCTACTCTCCTCATCAATGCACTGAACGACCCTATTCTGACCCCAGAGTGTTTTCCAAAAAGCATAGCTGAAAAGAATCCAAATCTGATTTTGGAAATGCCAACTACAGGAGGGCATGTCGGTTTTGCAATGAGAAGTAGAAAGGGCGCTTGGACCGAAGAACGTGCACTAGAGTTTATTTTAGGCCATTGAAAATCTAAAAAAATTATATCTTGCCTTCTTTCACCAACTCATTCAACTTATGGCTGCTAAAAATAACGACGATTACATTCTAGGTACCGACCGCGCAGAACTCCATCGCCTCGGATTACAGCATCAGGTCTGGTCAGAGGAAGCACGAGAAGGTTGGAAACTAGCAGAATTTGGAGCTGGACAAACATTGCTTGATTTAGGCTGTGGACCAGGTTTCTGTACTACAGAATTGGCTTATATCGTTGGAGAATTTGGAAAAGTCATCGGGGTTGATTTGTCAAAAACCTATATTGATTTCCTACAAAAGAATAGTGATTTGCATGGGCTACCAATTGAGGGAGTTTGTTCAGACTTCATGGAAATGAAGCTAAAGAATGAAAGTCTGGATGGTGCTTACAGCAGATGGGCACTGGCATGGGTAGAGGATGCCGAAGAGGTTATTGGAAAGGTTGCTGATGCCTTAGTTCCAGGCGGAGCGTTCGTTGCTCAGGAGTATTACGACTGGTCTACCTTTCAAACGGAGCCGGTTTTTGAAAGTTTAAATGCCGGTATCGCTGGCGCGCTCAAAAGCTTCAAAAGTATGGACTCTGAAATAGACATCGGAAAGAAATTACCAGAGTTGTTTTACAACAACGGTTTGGAGGTCATCTCTATTCGTCCAATGACTAAAATGGCTACTCCAGAGAGCTTGATCTGGCAATGGCCCAAGTCTTTCATGAAAATTTATTTACCAAAAATT
Source organism: Saprospiraceae bacterium (assembly GCA_045105695.1). Lineage (GTDB taxonomy): Bacteria > Bacteroidota > Bacteroidia > Chitinophagales > Saprospiraceae > CALGLS01. The sequence goes on from JBGCDT010000363.1 coordinate 6,568, forward strand.
GCGGAGATGGGCTTTATTACGAAGCAACAAGCAGAGGATGCTTTTGAGGAATTACTAGAGCTAGAGAATACTCCTGGAGCTACTATTCTTTGTCCGCACATGATCGAGGTAATCGGAATTAAAGTTTAATAACAATACACTTACATTAGTCAATGCTAAAGAAAATATTAATACTCCTTTTTATTGTATTGCTCATCGGAGCTTGGTTTGCCAAAGATAAATATGACGCCGTCTTCTCTCCCAATGTAGCGGAATCACTAACCGATCCTTACATATACTTGAAGGAGGGCACGACCCTGGATGATGTTGTTACAGAGCTCAACAAGAAGTCAATTCTCCTTAACGAGTCCTCTTTTCGTTGGGTGGCCAATCGTATGAATTATAAAGACACTAAAGTCCGATCAGGTCGTTTCAAAATTGAACCAGAGTGGAGCAATCGTCGTTTAGTCAGACACCTCAGAGGAGGCCAACAAGCAACTGTAAAAGTAGTTCTAAACAATGAACGACTGTTACCTGAAGTCGCTGGAAAAGTAGCCAATGTTATTGCTACAGATTCTATTCAATTACTTAATCTATTTAATGACAAAAAGTATTTGACAGCGAAAGGCTACTCCAAGGAAACCCTGATGAGTTTATTTATTCCAAATACCTATGATTTCTATTGGAATACAACCCCTGAGACATTCTTTGACAGAATGCAAAAAGAGCATAAGAAGTTCTGGGAAAAGGACAACCGCTTGAAAAAAGCGGCAGCTCTAAATCTAAGTAAAGAAGAAGTGTACACACTAGCTTCTATCGTTGGTCGAGAGACCAACAAAAATGATGAAAAAAAACGTATCGCAGGAGTCTACCTCAATCGACTAAGGCAAGGCATTTTACTACAAGCAGATCCGACAGTAGTTTTCGCAACGGGAGAATTTGGTTTGCGAAGAGTACTCAATAAGCATACAGCCATTGACTCTCCCTACAACACTTATCGCTATGCTGGTCTTCCCCCTGGCCCTATTAGTATGGCTTCTATTGCAAGCCTTGATGCCGTATTAAATGCTGAGAAACATGACTATATTTTCTTTTGCGCTAAGCCCGATTACTCTGGCTATCATGCTTTCGCCAAAACATTGAGAGGGCATAATGAAAATGCAAGAGTCTATAGAAAATGGCTCACAAAAGAACTGAGGAAATGATCACAAAGAACCTATTTTGCAGGTAACTTATCTTGCGGATAACGAGCCATTTTTATTTGTAAACCAGTAGTATTGGTATTAGCGTTTCCGATCCAAATAACGAAATCACCATTCGAGTTGACCAACCACTCTGTTTCGATTTCCTCCTCTTTATCAAATTTGAGGGTCATGATTTTGGTATTTTCATTGAAAGACCAAGTACCGCTGTTGTCTTCGTCGAAGTAAATTCCACTGGTGAAACTATTATCTCGCTTCATGTTAATCCACCGACCTACATAAGCTTCCTTTAGCTCTACATTTCCTACTATTGTTTCGTAATGCCACATGGCTACAAAACGAGCTTCGGCCGATGGGGCTACGTGCGTACTAGAAGGTTCCGTTTTCGGAGCAGACTCAGCTGTTGTTTTTTCTACAACTTCTGGAGTAGCAGCAGGAGACTTAGTATCTGTATTACAAGCAAAAAAGAAACAAAGTGAAAGGCAAAGAATCAAGTTTAGAATTTTCATAAAAGGAGATTTGTACAGTTGCATAATATTAAAAAATTACATTATGCAAATAAAAAGCCGAAGCTACAATCTTTCCATCCGTTTTCAAAAAAAGGAGCCTCGCTATGGTAGGATAGCGAGGCTACAAAATGCTAATAAACCAACTATAAAAAGCCTTTGTGACTTGAGTAGTCACTTAAGACTCAGATAGTTATCTTAAATGCTTTGTCAATGAAGTACGAATCAGACTTACAGCTATTCATACTATTCACAAATGAATTCAACAAAGCAGTAAAACTATTTTTTTATATTTTAAACTGCTGACTGTACACGGGTGATAAGAAAAAAAATAAACTATATTTGTTCAAACAGTAAGAGCGAAAAATGCTTAGAAAATTCCAAAAATTTATTGAATCCCAAAGCATTGTAGACCGAAAAGGTACTACTCTAATTGCAGTGAGCGGCGGAATAGACTCTGTGGTGTTATGTCATTTATACCACAAAGCAGAGTTATCATTCGCTATCGCACATTGCAATTACAAGCTCAGGGGGGTAGAATCAGACGAAGATGAGCGATTCGTCGAATCTTTAGCTCAACTATTGAACGTGCAAGTTTACAAAATTGCTTTTAATACTGAAAATATTTCAACAAAAGAAAAAGCATCAATTCAGTTAATTGCGCGTCAATTGCGTTATAATTGGTTCGATAAGTTAGTTAAACGACATAATTTCAGCTACTTAGCTACGGCTCATCACATGAATGATAGAATTGAGACCTTCTTATATAACTTCACAAAAGGCACTGGCATAAAAGGACTTCGCAATATCAAAGCTAAGACCCACAATATCATCCGTCCGCTGCTTTTCGCTAGTAAATCGGACATACTACAGTACGCAAAGACAAACAACCTTAGCTATCGTACCGATCAGTCGAATGCCTCTCTGAAATACAATAGAAATAAAATAAGGCTAAAAGTGCTCCCTATATTACAAGAAATTAATCCTGCACTTGAAAAAACAAGCAAAGAAACTTTTCAGCATTTAGAAGAAACTGAAGCCTTATACAATTGGGCCATTTCACAACACAAGAACAAACTATTTTCAGAAGAGGACAACAAGATTATTATTGATTTTAAGAATCTAAAAAAATCCATCGCTCCTAAAACGATACTCTATGAGCTAATTCAGCCTTTTGAGTTTTCAAAGGATACAGTGAATGATATTTTGGATGGAAAAACACGTACTAGTGGAGCGCAGTTTTTTAGTACAAATTATCGATTGCTTGTAAATAGAGATCAACTAATTATTACCAAAAAAACCAAAGAGCTATTCACCACCGCAATACTAAATAAGGAAGATACGGAAATCAGTTTTAATGAAACTGTTTTAGAAATAACAGAACTCAAAGAAATTCCTTCTTCTTTTCCTAAGTCAAATCACATCGTTTTTTTAGATGCTAAGAAACTAGAATTTCCATTGACCATAAGAAGATGGCAACCTGGCGACTACTTCTACCCTTTCGGGATGAAGGGCCAAAAGCAGAAACTGAAAAAATTCCTTACGAATCAAAAGCTTTCCATCATTGAAAAAGAAAACGTGTACGTATTGTTATCAAATAACCATATAGTCTGGGTCATAGGTATGCGCTCAGATGAACGTTACAAGGTTATGGAAGGAACTTCAGCCGTTCTTCGCTTAGAAGTAACATCTGATTAATTCGAAAATACAGCATGCAAAATCGAAATTCAAATTCTATCTGGGATTGGGACATAGTAAAACTTGTTGTTGTAACAGCATTGTTATCCATCGGATTAAATTTTGGTATCAGAGGCTTCCATGAGGAAAGCGTACGCGCTGTAATAGCTTGGACCGCAAGGGTTGATGTTCTCCTATTTTGTATGGCCTTTGGTGGAACAGCTTTTCACCAATGGGCAAAAAACGCCTTCTCCTTCTGGCTGATGATGAACCGTAAGTATTGGGGGATTTCCTTTGCCATTTTGCATCTGATTCATTTGCTGTCCTTGCTTATCCTCCAACAGTTTTTTCATCCTGTTTTTACGTTAGCGGCCAACTTTGCCCTCTTCGCCGGAGGCACTGCCTATGTATTTGTAATACTAATGTTATTAACTTCTTTTAATGCTTTCGCAAAACTACTTTCCAAAGCTAATTGGAAACGACTACACTGGCTTGGAGGACATTGGATTTGGGTTGTTTTTATGAGTAGTTATTGGAAGCGGGTGTTTCGGGGAGAGTATGGTTTTTTAATACTTGGTTTGCTACTGATTTTTGTCATGGGACTGCGTTTGAGACAGTTGTATCTTAGCCGCTCGTTGAACAAAACCACTTAATAGATTTTTATGAAAGTGATGATCCGCTTGTTAATAGTTGGTATTTGGCTAGGCTTGGTTTTGGGCATTTCCTTCATGGAAGCGCCATTGAAATTTCAGGCTCCTGACATCACCTTGGCCTTAGGCCTAGGAATTGGTCGATTGGTTTTTGGAGCGTTGAATAAGATCGAGATTGTCTTCTCATTCCTTCTAATTGCGCTTCACTGGAATGATTTCAAAGCATTGAATAAGTTACACTTAGGTTCACTGATTACATTGTTTATCATAGTAGCAATTCAATCTGTTTATCTGCTCCCTGTTCTTGATGAGCGCGCAGGCGTTATTATCTCAGGCCAGGAGCCGCCAGCAAGTGCTCACCATCTCTGGTATATCCTTATAGAAATTGTAAAAGTACTTTCCCTGTTTACCTTGTTCTACCAACTCTTCAAGTTTTCATCATTGAACAATTCAAACAAAAAACAATGACTGACATCCAAAATCTAGAAGACATAAAAACCTTCGTCAACAACTTCTATAGCAAGGTGCAAAAGGATGAATTGCTGGCTCCAAAATTCGCTCAACGCATTGACTCAGACGACTGGCCCCGCCACCTCAACCGAATGTACGACTTCTGGAACACCATTCTTTTCTACGACAGAAGTTACAGTGGTAATCCATTTTCCAAGCATGTTGGTCTAGGGGCAGAACCGATGCATTTTGAACGATGGAAAAGTCTATTTACTTCTACAATTGACGAACACTTCCAAGGCATCATAGCTGATGAAGCAAAATCCAGAGCAGAAAAAATGGCAGCGCTATTTTCTAGTAAACTACAGTACATGAGGGACAATCCTGGTTTTAAAACTATTGTCTAATAATAAAGTACTCAAACGTGTAACTCACTTTGATAAATTCACTCACTTTCAAAACACCAATAAAGAGAATTTTATCCCACAGTTTTTCTCTGCTAACTAAGACTATTTTCCCTCAAAATTTCCTATCTTCACGACCATTGTAAGCAAGTATTTTCTAATCCAAAGAGAATCAAGATCTTACCAAATTTAGAGAAAACTTCAATTCAAATTTTCAGCAAAACAAACGAGAGACTGTTCCTTGA
>JBGCDT010000364.1:0-15552 GCA_045105695.1 Saprospiraceae bacterium
GGCGAACTTTCTTTATCAGCAATGGATTGTCAGGGTCATCGGAAGCCATATTAATTCCGAGGTATTCCATATTTAAGTAAGGTGATTTTAGAAATTGTAATTGATCGCGCAGGTTATATTGCAGTTCGCCTTCTTTGGTCAACAATTCATTTACAAAAGAAGCATCGAGGCCAGACATGTAGTCTATGCGCCCGCTCATCAATTCCAGATAAGCGGTTTTTCGATCATTAATAAAACTGATGCGAATGCCTTCTTGGTAAGGTAATTTTCCATCCTCATCTTTTTCAAAATAATTATCATTCCTTTTCAGAAAAAGAGCTTGATTTTCCATCCAGCGTTTGAATTGATAAGGACCAGTCCCCACGGGATGCTCACGGAAGTCACGACCATAGTGTGCAACAATCTCAGGCGGAACGACAGCACAATATTGCATCGTCAGAATCCCAAGCATCGGACGGAACGGGCCTGACAATTTCAAAACAAAAGTTTCCTCATTCGGCGCAGCAAAGGCTTCCAAAGTATCTAAGCGATCTCTAAAAATCCACGCTCCTGGAGAACCCACTTCTGGGTCTAAAATTCGCTCAAAGCTTTTTATAAAATCAGCCGCCACTACCCTTCTTCCTTTCCCATCTGGAAAAGCAGGATCATTATGAAAATAGACATCATTTCTCAACTGAAAAGTATAAGTCAATCCATCATCAGAAATCCTCCAATCTTTTGCAATGCAAGGTTTTATATTCAGTGATTCATCCAATTGCAATAAGCCATTGTACAAATGGTCTATCGCCCAGATGTTGTTCTGACTTCTAGCGAAAGCGGGGTCCAGCGAAGTAATTGCATTCGGTTGGTTGTAATGGAAAACCTTAGGCGAACCAAGCTGTGGCTCGCTGTCGCAGGACCAACAACAAGTACTCAGAACCAAAACCAGCAACAACAATTTATTGACATTCATCTTAATGATAATTATTACACAAAAAATAATTTCAGATTCTTTACACTCCCGTAAATTTCATAACCTACTCTCCCTGCGGTCATTACGGTCATGAACTTTACGGGCAGAATCTGAAGTTAAGTTTTCGTTGTTACTAATTTAGGACAAATAAAGCTACTTTTGGCCAAAATAAATAATCATGAAAAATACCCTCTTTCTTTTATTGGCAATTGCCACGACTTTGCTGTTCACAACAACAGCTTGTAACAATACTTCTACAAATTCGGATGGAGATGCTCACGACCATGCGCATGCTCATGGAGACAGTGACAAAAAAGGCCACGATCACGCTCATGGTGAAGGTCATCATCACGCTCACGGAGCTGCGGAAGGTGGTTTGCCAGAAGGCCAATTGGCTTACCCTAAAGAGAAACATTTTGCGAATATACGTCAGATGACTTTCGGCGGAGACAACGCAGAAGCGTACTGGAGTTTTGATAGCAAGAAGTTGGTTTTTCAAGCCTCCAACAAAGCTTGGGGAGCAGATTGCGATCAGATATTTATGATGGATGCAGACCAACCGGCGAAGGAAAAACCCCAGTTGATTAGTACTGGCTTGGGGCGTACAACTTGCTCGTACTTTATGCCAGGCGATTCTACGATCATCTACGCTTCTACGCATCTTGGAAATAAAGAATGTCCAGAAGCACCTCGTTCTGTAAACGGAAAATACGTCTGGGGCATCTTCCCTGATTTCGATATTTTCGTAGCAGACCTCAAGGGAAATATCCTTAAGCGATTGACAGATACCCCTGGCTATGATGCGGAACCGACTGTGGCTCCCGATGGTTCTAAAATCGTTTTCACCTCTACGCGAAGTGGCGATTTAGAATTGTACACGATGGATTTAGATGGCTCGAACGTGAAGCAGGTAACCACTGGTTTGGGTTATGACGGAGGTGCGTTTTTTACGCCAGATAGTAAGCAATTGATTTTCAGAGCGAGTCGTCCTCAGGGAGATGAAGCGCAGAAAGAGTACAAAGATTTATTAGCGAAGGATGTGGTTCAACCAACGAACATGGAGTTGTACATTTGTAATGTTGACGGAAGTGGTCTTAAGCAGTTAACAGAATTTGGTGGTGCAAACTGGGCTCCTTACATGCACCCTTCTGGGAAAAAGGTTTTGTTTTCTTCCAATCATCAATCAAAGTCTGGTCGTAGTTTCAACATCTTCTCTATGGATTTGGATGGTCAGAACCTGGAGCAGATTACTTTTGATAATACTTTTGATGCTTTTATTATGTTTTCGCCTGATGGTAAGAAAGTGGCGTTTTCGAGTAATCGAAATAATGGTGGAACGAGAGATACCAATGTTTTTGTAGCGGATTGGGTGGAGTAATTATAGACTTAAAAGGGATTATTAATGGATTCGAGTTCTTTGTCCTCAAGCAAAGGGCTCGAATTCAAAACCTCTGGAGAAGGTAATCTTCCTCTTCTGCCTTAAAGCTTTAGTCAAGAAATAGCAGTCTTTCCTCCACAAGACTAGCTACAATCCTCCTCTGGTTTTGACAAAACTCATACAAAAACCAAAAAGCAACCTACCCATAGGCATCAATAGCAGAATAGGCCGTATCTTTATTCTACAATTTATAACTCTATGATACGCGCTCTGAATATATTGTTTTTACATCTAGTTGCTTTTGCCACTTTTGCTCAACCAGGGCCCTGCGTTGGCGATCCAGCTATGACTTCTGACTGTCCAAGCGCTTGTGTGATCTGTGATATTGATGGCTTTACTGGTAGAAATGATTTAACCGTCCAAGGCCAAACCTTTCCTAATTTTTGTACTACTCAATTTCACAACATGTCCTACATCGCTTTCATTGCAGGAAGTGAAGACATTGAGATTGAAGTAACTGTAGACAATTGCACGATCAATTGGGGATTAGAAATTGGCTTTTTTGAAACGACAGATTGCGAAACCTTCACGGCCGTTACAGATTGCAATACAGACGTAATGCCGAACACGACTGTTTCTTTTTCTAACGATGTTCCGCTGACCATTGGTGGTACTTACTATCTAATCATGGATGGCTCTAATTCGGATATCTGCGACTGGACCTTCAACGTCATATCTGGAACTACTGCTGTTCCTCCTATTGATGACACTGGTGAAATCACGGTCGATAAAGAAACGACTTGTACACAACTCCCAGCCACTTTTTCAGTAAGTGATACACCAGCAGCGACTATTTTTTATTGGACTGTAAATGGTGAAATACATCCTGATATAAATCAGACCACTCCGATCACTTTCCCAGCTGATGGGATCTATGAGGTTTGTGTTTCCGCTGCTAATGCTTGTGACGAAGCAGCACCTAATTGTATCACTTATCAAGTACATACGCCACAGCCTTTATTCCTAAATGAAGTGCTCTGCGATAATGACTGCCTGGAAGTTGCAGACACTCTTCTATGTGATTCAGGGGAATACGAGTTTACCATTACTTTCGATAATGGATGTGACTCTAACATATTTGTAATATTAGAAATCTTACCACAAGCCCAAGCATTCATTGATATTAACCTGTGTGCAGAAGATTCTTTTTACATAGGAACAACACCTTATTTTGAAACTGGTTTTTTTGAAGATACTATTTCTACTTTCCAAGATTGTGATAGTATTGTTATGTTAGATTTGTTTATTGTAGAATGTAATATCGAAGCCGCTACCGATTACATAGAACCAGTATGCACTGGCGACGATAATGGGTTCTTGGTTTTTTCTGTAGAGAATGGAACGCCTCCTTTCACTTATACTTGGAAACATATAACTGATCCGACCATTAGCGGAAATGGAAGTACCAATTTGTTTGAAAACAATACCATTTCGGGAGTTCCTGCTGGTGATTATGTGATTGATATTTTTGATACTTTTGGAAATACTACGGTAGAATTTCAATCTGTTTTCGATCCTCCGATATTGTCAGTAACTGTCGATCCAATAGCAATTGACCAATATAATCTGAGTTGCTTTGGTGGAGAAGATGGAAGTATCTTGGGTTTTCCTACAGGGGGAAATCCACCTTACCTTTACAATTGGAGTACCGGAGGAACCAATGACAACGTCACAAATTTAACTGTAGGTAACTATAGTTTAAGTGTTACAGATGATAATGGTTGTGAAGTATTCACCAGTACGACACTAACTGAGCCGCCGGTAATTCAACCTTATGTAAATTTCATTGATCCAAATTGTGATGGTTTCCAAACTGGTATTCTGACGCTGGATTCCATTGAGGGTGGCACTCCTCCCTATGAGTATGCCATTGATAATGATACCTTTAGCTTATTCCAAACGTATGACTCCATTGGTCCAGGGTTTCATACTTTCTATGTGATTGATGATAATGATTGCTTGGTAGATACGACCGCTGAGTTGTTCCCCCCAGACATCCCACAGATTTTATTTTCTGGTGACTTGGAAACACCTTTGGGTTGTGCCATCACCATTCCAACCCAGACTAATAACACTACTCTTACAAATATCCAATGGATCTCCAATAGTGAAATAGATTGCGATACTTGCCTTCGTCCTTCAGTAAGACCTGTAGAACATGCAGAGTATATTTTGACACTGACTTCAATTGATGATTGTACAGATACTGATACAATAAATGTACAGGTACAAAAAATCCGAGACATTTATTTTCCTAATGCCTTCTCTCCAAATGGCGATGGAAACAATGATACTTATGAAGTAGGAATTGGAAAGTCAGTAGACCAGGTGAACTACTTTAGAATTTTCAGTCGCTGGGGAGAGCAGGTTTATGAAGCGAATAATATGCAAATTAGTGATCAACGCATCGGTTGGGATGGACAACTAGAGGGGAAAGATATGGGAAGCGGAACCTATACTTGGATAGCAGAGGTAACTTATTTGGATGGCTATATTTTATCTTTTAGAGGGGAGATTAACTTACTTAGATAAATTACCTAGCACCAACACTACTCCCCATGCCTGGCGGCATTAATTCATTGGCCACTTCCTTCAATTCCTTCCAATCCGGATACTCCTCATGCAAAGCCAAAATCTCTGCTGCATTTCGATCTATTCTATAGATGTGAAAACGACAAACTACTTCGCGTCGAATACGGATGGCGTTTTGCCCCTGCTGATTATCGAACAAGGTTTGATAAGATTCGAAGACCGATTCAGAAGCCATTAAAGGGACTAGGTCGAGCATGATTTCCCAAAAGGCTTTGCTCTGATAAATATACGGATGTAGATAGAACCAGTCTTGATAAGACCAGTCAAAAAAAGCACCAGCGCCATGAATACGACGCAGCGTATTTAGAAACTTAGCACTTTCGTTTTGTGCTGCATAGCAACGAGCACGCAAAAGCAAATAATCTGTTTTTCTTCTGTTTTTAAGTTTCACCAAGGCACTTTCAAAATCACCTCTTGACAATAGTTCACTACACTCCCAGGTAAGATCTCCAGTATCATAAAGCGGAGCTTCTCTGTGGTCGAGACTACTTTCAATTTCTTCTTGTTGCTCAATGGCAAAATCATCATCAGGGTCTAAAGAACGAGCTTTGATAACAAAGACCAACGCTCCCTTGTAGTCGCCCGTTTTGTGCATACAATTAGCTAACTCTCTATAAGATTCACTATGTTCTAAATCATAGGAAACCGCTTTTCGATAACATTCAATGGCTTTTAAGGGTGCATCCAATTCGTAGAATGTCCAACCCAGCGCGTGCCAGTTCTCTGCCAAAAGAGATGCATACTCCAGTGGAGACTGAGAAGCAAACTCAATAGCTGGAATCAACTGAGTACTGTACCATTCATAGCCTTCCCATATGATCTGATAATATCCTTCATTGGCTATTTTTTCCAATATGTATAACGCTTCTCTCTTTTCCATAACAATATGTTTGCAAGTTAAAAACGACTTCGGTTGATCTGATAATTGTAGGGCAAAGCAAATTGCTGCTTATCCAATCAACAGATTTAAAGGTATAGCCATTGGTTGTTCTGTCGGTTATATGTTGAAACTCTTGACAGTCAGTAGGTAGGACATAGAGCCACTCTAATTCATTTTGCGGAAGCTCTAACCCAATATAACCACTATGAAACTAGAAATGAATTGTTAAAGCTGAAAAAAGAACATTAGGGCTGATTTTAACAAATACAGAAAAAGGGGATATTTGCAACCAATTGATTTACAGAAAGGTAAATATAATACCTGCTTTAGGGTAGCTTATGAATAAGGAGCTGGAAGCTGTTTAAACTTAAGAATCTAATTGATTTGATTCGCTCTAATCTTCTGACTTCCAATGAGCAAATTCCGTAATATCAATGATCTGCTTTTGCCTTTTCAGTAAAAATATGGATTTTGTGAAAGTACAAGACTGAATCTGATTTCCGATAGACCGTCCCTTAGTACATACTCAAATAGAACAAACACTAATTCAAGATTTAAAACTCACTTCGTAAATGTCCCATTCCATACGCCCGTATCTTTTAGCGACTGCCATTCTTTCCATCGTTCTGGCCATGGCACTTATGCCACTTGACAATGAAGTGAAAGCTTACCATAGTGAAAAAGAACTTCAAGGTTTCCGTAAACACCTTGTCGTAATGGACCCAGTGGATTCCAGTCAGTACTTCCCCACTTCGACGCATTGCAGGGGGTGTCACTCTACAGATCTGGAAGGTTTTGCGATGGTTGATAAACTAGGAAATGACATCAACATGCAAGACGACTGGCAGGCTTCCATGATGGCTAATTCTGCAAAAGATCCGTTCTGGCGAGCAAAGGTTAGCCATGAGACACTGACACATCCTGCTTACAAAACAGAGACAGAAGACAAGTGTACCACCTGCCATGCACCTATGGGAAATTACACTTCAAAATACCACGGCAATCCACATTACGGAATAGATGATTTGCTATTAGATACGATGGGTTTAGATGGAGTCTCTTGTGCTGTCTGTCATCAAATGAGTGAAGAAAAATTAGGAGATCTCCATTCTGGTGAAATGATTTTTGATACTATTAATAGAGCACTCTATGGTCCCTACCCGATTCCTTTTGATGGGCCAATGATCGACTTCGTTGGTTTTGCGCCAGTGTACAGCGAACGGATTCATGATGCAGGAATTTGCGCCTCTTGTCATACTCTAATTACAGAAACTTTCGATCCCGCAACCCTTGCTCCAAACGGAGACACATATGTAGAACAAGCTACTTACCATGAGTGGTTGAACTCACAATTCAATGTCGATAACATCACCTGTCAGGCTTGTCACTTACCACAGATTGGAGACTCTGTTGTCATTTCAGATAACTTCCTCATTTTGCAGGAGCGGTTCCCATATGGTTTGCATGAATTGGCAGGTGGAAATACCATGATGCTAAAGTTGATGAAGGCTAACAAAATTGCCTTAGGCATTCCAGCAACAGACCAGGATTTCAATGATGCTATTGCCTCTACTTTTGATATGCTACAAAATCGGTCTGTCGATATTTCGGTAGAAACAAATGGCTCTGATTTAGACAGTTTGTTTTTAGAAGTTAAGCTTAAAAACAAAGCAGGTCATAAATTTCCATCCGGTTATCCGAGTCGACGAGCCTTTTTGGAAATGTTAGTTATAACAACAGATAATGATACACTCTTCCATTCTGGAGAGCAAACGGATAACTTCGAAATTGTTGGTCACGATCCTTATTTCGAGCCACATTATGATGTTATCAATCAAGAAGATCAGGTACAAATTTATGAAGTCGTTCCGGCAGATGTCAATGGAAATTTCACTTCTATTTTAGAACGAGCGGCCTACTCTCTGAAGGACAATCGTTTGCCGCCACTTGGCTTTACTACCAGTCATGAAGTTTATGATACCACCCTGATTGTTGGTAATGCGTTGACGGATGATGATTTTAATTTTGAAGACAACATGGAAGGTTCTGCTACTGATAAAGTCCGTTATCATATTGCGCGAGATGATTTCAATGGTGGCTATGTAAGAGTAATAGCGCGAATGTACTATCAGTCAATTCCACCAAGATGGCTGGAGGAAATGTTTGCGGAAGAGACTCCCGAAATTGATCTCTTTAAATCCATGTATGAGGAAGCAGATCGTTCAACAGTTTTAGTTGGAACGGCGAGTATGGACTCAGTGTACTTAGATATGATTGTTGGGACAGCGGAAGTTGCTAAAGCGGATGGTATTCGATTGTTACCTAACCCTACAGTTGATGGAATTGTGACGATTGAATTGAAAGGGCAGCAGGAATTGTTGCGTGTTTCGATTTATTCGATGAACGGAGAGTTGGTTGGACGGGCTACTGACTTACAAGTTAAATTACCTAGCCAGCAAGGGGTTTATATTTTACAGATTGAAACCAATGAAGGTGTTTTTGTAGAAAGGGTTTTGCGGAGTGGGGAATGATTTTAAAATCAAAACAAAAAAACTCGTCAGACAATTTGCAAATCGCCTGACGAGTTTTTTCATTGTACTATTAAATACTAACTACTCCACAACCACCTTCCCAAAGTAAACCTCCTCACCAGTCCGAACCTCTAGCAAATAAGTACCAGTTGCAAAGTCAGTAGCATCTACCTTCACTCGTTCTAGACCATTTACAGCATTTAATTCCTGACTAATCAAAGTCCGTCCTAACAGATCACGAATTACTAATTCTACATGGTCACTGACAACATCCAATTCAACGGTCAGATCACCATTTCCAGGGTTTGGGAAAACCTTTACTTTGTCAGTCTTACTTAAATCTATAACATCAGAAGCAACTGTAACCGCAACTTCCACTCTATCCTGAATGCAATTGTAAGCAGGTGTTTGTACTTCCCAATCGTAGAAATGATAGAAACGAAATTCGCTAGTCGTATTCCCAGTGATCTCTACTACATCTTCCAAAGTATATGGGTAAGTTACTCCTTGATTACTTCGCTGCAAGCGAGGTGCAGGGTAACCGAAGTTTTGAAAGTTTGTATTCTGATCTGTAGAGATTCGGTAATTATTTCCAGGAGGAATAAGGAAGTTGAGTTCGATGCGATTCTCCCCTACCGGAATATCAACCAAGGCCTCTAGGTAGACTTGATTATTAGATGTCTTTAATTGTATCAACCGCTCACCGGGTTCATCTGTATATACTTTCACACTTTTTAAAAGTATCTCCGTTTCTACATTGAAAAACGTTTCTACACTAGTGAAATTTGAACTATAAGGATTGTCACCTACGTATGATTCTGGGGCTACATAGCCAACCTCTGCATCAGAATTTTCTACATAGAGCGTAACTGGTGCAGTGATGTCTTCTAGGGTTACGGTAGGTCCCGTGTACAAGAGGTTGCCATCCGTTGGAGCATCATACCAACTTAGATTATTACCCGTAGCTTCTAACACAGCATCCTCTCCTAACAATACTTCTACAACAGGCTCTGTAACCTGCGCTTGAGGCGCACTCTGTAGCACATCTACTGTAATTGTGTTTGAGGTTACTTCATCACAAGCTCCTTGAGTTGTAACTGTAAAATCACCAGATTCCATCACGACAACAGACTGAGTTATTCCACCATTTGACCAATCATAATCCGTTGATTCTGAAGAAGTCAGTACTACATTTTCACCTTCACAAAAAGTAAGTGGCCCTGATGCTGTTACTACTGGAGGTACATCTGTAGTAACAGTTACGTTTACAATTTGAGACAATTGATAACAGCCTGCATCATCACCAACCACAACAGAGTAATTTCCAGATTGAGAAGCATTAATCGTAGCTGTAGTTGCTCCGTTTGACCAAAGATAAGTCTCTCCAATTGGAGCCGTTAATTCGACCGTACCACCTTCACAAAAACTAGTGTTACCAGCTACTGCAATTTCTGGTTCCGTTGGCATACAATCTCCCTCTACAATTTCGAGTGTAGCATTAATCGTAGGATTATCAATCACATCCACAATACCACTTGGCCATTTTACCACCACCGTTTCAATGCTTTGAAAAGTACTCAGTCCAAAGTGTTGAATCAAGCTGTTCGTCACCCCGTATCCTTCCCCTGATCTAACCTCTCTAACTTGCATTCCAAAATCTCCATAAATTTCTACCCGAGCCCCTACTCCATCAAGATTTGAAGCGGTTCCTTCGAGATGAACTTTAAACCAGCTGTTGTCATTACCCTCATTTAGCCAAAGCACATCCTCTATGTTTGAGGGATTATTATAGGTACCGGCATAGCCAGCGTATATATCTAAATGTCCATCGTTGTTTAAATCTCCGATGGCACAAGATTCCATATTATTATTATCGAATGGAGAAGCAACAGCAGTAAAGGTTAGATCACCATTGTTTTTGTATAAATATTGATCTGTACCTGCTACAAGTAGGTCTACAAATCCATCATTATCAAAGTCTTTGAAGAAAGCCTGAATGGCTAAACCGTCTATGGTAATACCACTGTTATCTGTAATATCAGTGAAGTGTCCTGTTCCATCGTTTAGCAAAAGCTGAGAAGGATAGTCGTGGTTGGTTACGAAACAATCGAAGTCGCCATCATTATCAATATCTTGAAATTCGGCAGTCCAGGATTGCCAGCCGATGCGTAGTCCGTAGTCCGCTCCTTTTTCTGTAAAAGTATTGTTACCGTCGTTTACAAAGAGTTTATTTATTCGTCTTTCATCCGTCGAACTACTTACACCCAATCTACATTTTGCAATGTACAAATCGGTATCACCATCGTTATCGAAATCGGTCCAAACAGAACCATAGTTACCAGAAGCATCTTCACCAGAACTTCCATTGATTGACATATCAATCCAATCGTTAGCTGGAGCGAAATTTCCACTTCCATCATTTTCATAAATATAACTCTCTCCATCATCGTTACAAACAAAGATGTCCAGATGTCCATCATTATTAATATCAACAAAGTTGGAACCTTGAGCGAAGAAATTACCGGGAAGGTCTACTGCATTAAAAGAGTTTCCACCAGTCTCGGTCATGTCCAGTTGACTAAAATTGTAACCACCAGTTAGCATATCCGCAAACCCATTGTGATCTGTATCTGCGATAGAAAGCGTCCATTGTTTACCAGAGCCTGAAGCGCCAATATCTGCGAAGGAAAAAGTAGCTCCAGCAGCGTCTTGATACAATACTCCTAAATCCTTTGCACCATTACTAAAACGAACAATGTCGTCCAGATTGTCACCATCGACATCTGTAATACCTATTGCTACTCCGCTGTAATTAGTACTAGGAAGAAGTTGGTTTGAATTAGTAAAACTAATTTGAGCATTAGTGTTATCTGTAAATAGAAAAACAGCTAATAGGCTTAAGACAAAGGGTGTATAAATCTTCATTTTCATAAAATGGGTTTTAAGACTTCACGGAAAAAGTAAAATCTGGTGTGTTTTTTAATTAGTTTTCAATGACAATATAGTCATAAAAAGAAGTAAGGCCGCACTAGTGCCTCAGCTATTTTAAGTTTGTCTTTTTGAAGGCAGTTTTTAGCTTCTAGTGATTAATCAATTGTTTTGATTTTCAATCTATAAGCACGTTCAAGAACGATTACTCGATTGTAGTTTTTCATCCCTTCTTTAATGCCCTGAGTTTTCAAAAAAGCATCATAAGTTTGGTCGCGTAACTTAGGAAAAATATCAGGATAGCTTCTGCTGTTAGCATTTATAGCATCCAAATCTGCGATGATTCCTTTCGGTAAGTTTGAGCGAAATAATTTGTATTCCTCTGGTCTTTGTCTTCGGTAATTTACAGCCAGCGTTCTATAAAAGGCAAGTAGCCCACTGTATCTTATGAATGCATTTTCAGAATTTATACAACTTAGTAAAGCTATAAAATTGCAGGAACCTTCGTCGCCTATTCCTTGACCATGAGCCATTTCGTGAGCGAGTACGTGGGGTTTTTGAAGAGCATGGAGACCGTTATCTATGTTGCACTCCCCGGTAAAGGGAAGATAGAATCCAGCTGTTCCAATTCGTAATAGTGTACCTCGTAACAAGGTGCGCACGGGAAGGTTTCTACTAGTTGGATAACCGATGGAAGACATTCTATCTGAAACACTATTCTGAATTTCTTCAATTAGATTGTCAGGTAAATTTTCTTTTGTAAAAGCATTGTTATCTACAAAGGGAATAGCTTCTCTAGCTGCTATTATATCTATCGTAAAAAGGTTTAATTCCTCTTTTAGCTCATTGGTAGAAAGTGGCCTTGGCTGAATACTCATCTGGTCCTCAATCGGGATACGCAAATAATTGAATCCCCAAAACCACAGAAAGATTCCAATCACTCCACAGACTGTTGCTAGCAAAGAAATTACAATTTGTAGAACTCTTGTTAGAAAACCATCAATTTTTTTCACAAAAGTAACTAAGCGCCAAATCAATAATGGTAAAACCAGTATTATCAATAAGTACAAACCCGGCAATGGTAGCCAACCAATAGCCCAATCAGAAACAAATCGTACAAATTGAAAAAAGCCACGGCTATAGTATGTTTCTACTATTTCAGAATGGCCTTTCAAGAAATACCGTATCAGTAAACTTACCACTCCGAATATTATCCAATATAATCGCTTATCGTTTTTACTAATCATTGACCGGGTTGTGAAATTTCAATATTGATTCATCTAACAAATATTTATTCAATTCGCAAAGTAACAGAAAGCCCCTTAGAATTTGTAGGCACAATGGCATTAAATGTGTTACCTTCGTATAAAAGAAAAACACTATGCGTTTTAATACTATAATACTGTTATTTTTATTTAATTGTCTGTTGGTATTGATCGCTTGTTCAGGAGATAGCGAACAAGAGAAAAAGATAGATCCAATGGAAGCAGCATTGCCACATGGCAGTGCATTGCCCAGCTCGGAACTAAGTGCAGAGGATCGAAAGAAACTCGCCAATGCGAATGGGATCATTGCAACACCCATTCGGGTAGAGGATCTAGTCAGTCTGATTGATGAAGGTTCTCAAGAGTTAAACATCTATTGTCTTTGGCGGTTAGATTGTCCAGCCTGTGATGATTTGCTTGAAAGCCTAACAAGACTAAAAGAAGAGATTGATCCAGAGGATATGGCTATTCATCACATCAATATGAACTTCCTAGATCAGCAAGAGAAAGTGAATTCCCGAATTAGAGAGATGGGTTTAATTAGCAACAATTACATTCTAGCTGGCTTGTCCGATTATGAAAACAACAAGCCCTACTCTAAACTATTCAAAAGCGATTTACCTGTGTTGTTACTTGTAAATAATAGCGAAGGGATTAAGCTGATTTACCAGAAGGCTTTCACTTTTGAAGAGTTGTATGCGCTGATTTCTCCGCTGACTATTTAAGAATCTGTTAAATACTATTAATTACTTGAACTTTTGTTTGATTATCCTGTCTTTTAGGAGACTGTTGCGTCAACATAAATGTATATCTTTGCAAACTTATTGAAGACCTTTATGTTTAGGTATACAGAATCATTAATTATTTCATTCAAAAACAAAATTAGAATATCATGGCATTTGAATTCACAGATACAAACTTTCAGGAATCAGCATTAGATAACAGCGGAGTTTCCGTAGTTGATTTTTGGGCAGAATGGTGTGGCCCTTGCCGTATGGTAACTCCAATCATCGAAGAACTTGCAAAAGAATACGACGGAAAAGCTACCATCGGAAAACTCAATGTTGACAACAACCAGGAAGTTTCTATGAAATATGGCGTACGTAGCATCCCTACAATCATCATCTTGAAAAACGGAGAAGTTGTAGACAAGCACGTTGGAACGACTACCAAAGCTGCATTGGCGGCTAAAATTGATGCTCACTTATCTTAAGTTTTAGCATCTTATAAAAAAAGCCCTTTCGTTGTGAATTCAGCGAAAGGGTTTTTTCTTTAGCGTAACATCGTTAGATTTATGGCGTTTAGGTTTCTGATGGTTCGTAAACCGATACTACGAAAAATAAAGATCTTGAAAATTGATAATCTTATTGAGGCCGTTAGCCGAATAACCAGAAAGCGAATAACGAAAGACTAGATACCGAATTCAAATTCACTATCTTTGAAATTCTAACCTATCTGCTGGCAAAAGCTAGGCAGGCAATCATCTTACAAATATGAGTTTACTCGATAACTATAATGTCCGCGATCTCGGCAACCTTGAATTATTAGCCAAACAAGTCGTTGAAGGTTTCATCATCGGATTGCATAAAAGTCCCTTCCACGGTTTTTCTGTAGAATTTGCAGAGCATCGTTTGTACAACCCCGGAGAAAGTACTAAGAACATTGACTGGAAAGTTTACGCTCGTTCTGATAAGTTATTTACTAAAAAGTTTGAGGAAGAAACCAACCTGCGTTGTCAGATCGTAGTTGATGTTTCCTCTTCGATGTATTTTCCAGACATTAAAGATAACAGTAATAACTCCATTAATAAATTACGCTTTTCTACTTTAGCAGCAGCATCGCTTATGCACTTATTGAAGAAGCAAAGAGATGCTTATGGGCTGAGTTTATTTGATGAATCGATACAAGTACACACTCGCTGCAAATCAAGCACGGCACATTATCGTTTGATGCTTACGCACTTGGATAAGATGATCAACAATCCAGAGCGCAACAAAAAAACAGCTGCTGCGAAAGCACTTCATCAAATTGCGGATAGCATTCACAAACGTTCTATGGTTATCATTTTCAGTGATATGCTAGAAGATCCGGAAAGGTCTGAAGACCTCTTTGCTGCTTTGCAACACTTGAAGCATGCTAAACATGAGGTCGTCCTATTCCATGTCGTGGATAAAGCGAAGGAAATTGATTTTGAATTTGAAAACCGTCCTTACGTATTTGTGGATATGGAAAGTGGAGAGGAAGTCCGATTGCAATCGAATCAGGTAAAAGAGTATTATGTGGAGCAGATGAAGAAATACACAGAGCAACTAAAGATCAAATGTTTACAATATAAAATCGATTTTGTAGAAGCAGATATCAATGCTGGCTTCAAACAAGTGTTGCAAGCCTACTTAGTAAAAAGATCGAAAATGCTTTAATTATTTTTGCTGTTCACTACTCGTTGATAGCAGTTGACTGAAGCTTAGTTCGCGAAGCAAATACGTCCGAAGGAAGTTAACAGTTAAAGGTCAACCGTTAAAAGCTGCTAAGCAATAAAAAAGAGTCGGCCCTCTTTGAAAAGAAAAAACTTTTACTACCTTTACGTCGAAAAGTGAACATAATCAACCTAAGAGCTACAGCTCAAGAATCTCATTGAAAGAAAGAATCACACTATAAGTTACTCCATTTTGGAACTTACAAAAAAGACAACTACTAAGGTTAAGGTATTTGTTTTTGAAAAATTTAACCGAAATAAACTTATAATTCCATGACAAAAAAACAAACCAATCCGGTTGACCTTTGAGTCAATCCTCATTACGCCTTATTATTTTGAATCTCTAAGCAAAAACTTGCGTATAAACAGACAAACACTCTGTATATACCTGCACTTTGGCACGTTTTAAGTGGTTTCCGCTAAACTAATAATTCAAGAAAAGAAAAGACCACATTAACTCCTGCCATTTTTCAACGCGCTAGTAAACAGA
>JBGCDT010000365.1:0-5791 GCA_045105695.1 Saprospiraceae bacterium
CCACTAGGAATGGCTGTTAATTGAGCATCACAAAGTACACTATTGCTAAGGTGGCAGGATGTCAGTGGGGTAGGAATCGTATCAAGATTTGCATCTATTACTTCAGGACATTCCATCAACGTATCAATCACAATCGTTTCACACATATTGACATCACTGATGGTAACAGAATAGCTATTACCACATGTCAACCCAGGTATAGTTTGAAATGCCGTATTACCATCAAACCATTCAAAAGTAATATCTGTAGGACTATTGTTAGTAAATGCGACAACCCCTGTTGCATCGCCAGGACAAGACGGAGGAGTTACTGTTACAACAATATCCAAAGGCGCTGGTGCAAAAAGTGAAGCCGATTCAATAACGGAGCATCCGTCATCATCAGTCACTGTCACTGTATATGTTCCAGCGTTGAGCATGCTCGCTGTTTGAGTCGTCTGATTATTTGGATCATCCCATGCAAAGGATGCAACTGGAACATCACCAGGTAGTGCATTCACCGTAAGGGAACCACTTGGGTCGTTAGGACAAGAGACACTTATTGAGTCAAAAGATTGAATAGTCGGACCGACTGGTTCGGTAATGGTGAAATTGGCAACAATACTACATCCATTCCCATCAGTAGCAGTTACCGTATATGTATCAGATGGTAGATTGTCAATCGTTGCTGTTGATCCAATATTAGCCATAGCACTGTTTTCCCAACTGTAGCCAAACCCAGGATTATCTCCTGTTGCTTCTACTGTTAATGATCCAGTGGACTGACCAAGTGTTGCACAGGTAATGTTTTGTTGATTTATTAAAGTTATATCTAAATCAGGAGTCTGTAAGGAATTACTAGAGCTTACGACACAGCCTAAATTATCTGTAACGGTAACGGTATAATCATCAGGAGATAAATTTTGAAGCAAGGTTACTCCATCATCACCAGGGCCAGTACTCCACTCTATTGTATATGGACCTACGCCATCATCTACGTTAAGTTGAATTTGTCCATCACCTGTATTTACACACTGAGGATTTGTAGGAATCGTCTGAACCGATAGAGGCTCTGTAGTAGGAATCAAAACGTTTTCTACTACGGATGCACCCGCATTATCCGTTACGGTAACGGAGTAAAATCCAGGACCTAAGTTTTCAACTAATCCAAGTGGGATTGTTGTAGAGCCAGTGTTCCCGGGGTTCCCGATTTCTTCCCAGTCTAAACTATATGTACCTGATCCTCCTGTAGCTGATGCAGTGAAAGAACCACTTGTGTTACCAGCCAAAGAAGTACATACTCCAAAGTCTACCATAATATTACCACCTCCTCCAGCTATCGAAACGGAACCATTCGTCAAGTCATATCCTCTTGGACCACTAAAACTAGAGAATTCAATTGGCGTTCCACCAGGAGCTGGAGCACCAGTAAAAGTCAAATCACTACTGGTGCCAGGAGCACCTATAGCTGTGAAGCAAATTTCAAAAAGGATATTAGTACCTGCTAAGGTCACACCATTCAATCCATCTTCTACCCAACTGAAGATAATCTCTCCTGGGTTCGGGTTAGAGGTAGAAAGGGTAGTAGGCAATTGATCTAAAGTTATATTATCAAAAGTCAAAACAGTTTCGTCAAACAATATGGTAAACTGAAATCCAAATAAATCGTCAAATCCAGTAGCTGTGACTGGTACACAAACCTGATCACCAGTATTAGCTGTCTCATTTCCGATCACTGTTTCCACTTCTATACAATTATTCATATCCACTTGGAAAGTTGCTGCACAACTTTTTCCATCTTCTAATACGATATCGTAAACTCCCGCTTGAGGCACTGTAAACGTTACGACTTCACCATGACCAACATTGAATGGAAGAGGAGTTGTACCCATAACCGCTGGATCAGTACTCAAGGTGATGGAGATACTAGTATAAATAGCCATTGGATCGAATTCAGGTAAACCTCCTTGAGCTACGAAAGATCCACCACATGGACCATTAGCTCCATTGTCGATGTTAGTCCCTTGAATTTCGTTGAGGTAAACTACTCGGAAAGCATCATTTGTATTTGAATTGATACAAGGTCCGCTATCTCCACCAACTCCATCTGTTTCATACACTGCATTAGCCCAGTCATCTATAGTAACTGGCGCGAAGAATAGTTCTATTGGATTTCCTCCATTGAAGAATGCTTGCACTCCTCCGTTGTTGACGAAATCCGCATTACCATCTATATCAATTGCCGTAGTTGGAAATTGGGTAGCATATGGATTACCATTTCCAGGGTCAACCAATATGCAAGGGTCTGTCAGAAGTGTTGCCAAATCGGGACCGCTTACTGTTGGGGAACAATCATAAAAGTGATAAGAGATTCCAGGAGCAGAAACTGGATCAGGATCTCCAAACGTTTGACCGCCTTGATGAGTGATACTCAAAACATCATTGAAGCAGAGGAACTCTACATCGTTTGATTGTGCAGCAGGATCTAATGCTTGAACTGTTGTACCGGCATCGGCCACTACACCCGCTGGGCATACCATAGAACTACCGCTCACTAAAGAGGGAACAGGTGTTTCAACTTGTACCGCTACAGGTACCTGAGCAAAAGCTTGCTGGAAAAAGCAAATGGATAGGAAAATTGGGATTAATAGACGTTTGGTCATCTTTATGTTTGTTTTAATGTTCTGGACTGAAGAACCTTGGAATCTTTATTTCTTGCAATTGGTCAACCGCGCTAAAACGTTTGAAAAGCAACTCTTGTTTTTAACCGCGCAAAAATAGAGATAGACAGCGAGTTTTAGCGCATGACTTACCTTAGATTTTGGTTGTTATGATTAAAATTGGCCATATTTATTACTATTTCTTAGATATGGTCAACTAAAACATTATTACAATTCATTATACAAGCACACTTTGTACCAATGCTATGCATTGACGAACAGAGTTTTACTTTTATTATTCTGTTTTCGCTAAATCGTTCAACTTGCCTGATAATAGCCTAATCAGCTAAATATACCTGTTCTACTAAATCACTTCCAAAAGCATAAGGTAGGTAGGCTATTGAGGGGACACGTCGCGTCATAAAAACGCTGCCTGCTTTGCCACGAGCTATGGTTCCAAACTCGCGTTGTGCCTCTAATGCGACAGCTCCGTTGATGGTAGCCCCATTAATGGCTTCTTCTGGAGTCATCCGCATTTTGATACAAGCGAGTGATAAAACAAAGGACATTCTTCCGCTAGGTGTAGACCCTGGATTGTAATCAGTAGCTAGTGCAACCGGAAGTCCAGCATCAATCATTTTACGGGCAGGTTGATAATGGTCATTCAAAAAGAAAGGGGCAGAGGGAAGAAGGGTAGGCATCGTATTAGAGTCGAGCAAGGATGCAATTTCCTCTTCGTTCAAAACTTCTAAATGGTCTACCGAAATAGCATTGTGTTTTACAGCGGCCTGAATGCCCCCCATGCAGTTGAATTGGTTGGTGTGAATTTTTGGCTTTAAACCAAAACGTGCAGCCGCTTCCATAATCCGTTCGCTATCTTCAACAGAGAAAAAACCTTTCTCACAAAAGACATCAATGTATTCCGCTAGTCCTTCGTCTGCTACTTGTGGAATCATGTCATTAATCACAATGTCTAAAAATGCGGAGCGATTATTTTTGTATTCTAAAGGCAGGGCATGAGCTGCTAATAAAGTAGCTTTGATTCGAACCTTAGAATGTTTTTTTAATTCCCGAATGACGCGCAGCATCTTCAGTTCATTTTCTAAATTCAGACCGTAGCCGCTTTTGATTTCAATCAACCCAGTGCCGAAGTTAGCCACCTCTTCTAGTCGTTCAATGGCATTTTCTAACAATACTTCTACAGGAGTGTTATTTAGTCGTTTTGCAGAGTTGAGAATGCCCCCACCTCGCGCTGCAATTTCTTCATAAGTCAATCCATTGATGCGATCTACAAACTCTCCTTCTCGGCTACCAGCGTACACTAAATGGGTGTGCGAATCGCACCAGCAAGGGAAGACCATTCGCCCCGTGGCATCGACGACTTCGTCAGCACGTTCGGGACAGGTTTCCATTGTGCCAAAGTCCTTTATGATTCCATTGTCAATTAGTAACCAAGCATTATCAAGCACAGGTAGCTTGTTCATATCGGCACCTTTGACAGCACTTTTTGTAGCATTTTCTTCAACCTGAACAAGCGTTTTAATATTTCTAAAAAGAAGGGTAGACATAGGTGATTCGTTTTGCTGCAAAGCTAAGTTTTTTAATTTTGAATACGTGGATTTTGGATAGGTGAATGGCGCACCGCTTAGCATTTACATTTTGCGAAAAAAAATAGGGCAATGAACGACCCCAAGTTTCACACTTTTAGTTCGTAAGCTGCGCGCGTTATGACTAACAAAAAAAGCCCGTTCAGGAAATCCCAAACGAGCTTTTTATTTTTATGAAATGACCTCATCAGAAACCATTATATGTTTATCCCATAACGGAAAGATCTTTAATGATTGCTTCTATTCCTTTAGACTTTACAGTACCTAGAAATTCAATTGCATTTGCTCGATCATCAAACTGTCCAATCAGAACTTTATAAACGGTTCGGTCTCCTAGTTTTGCAATATGTACAATGATTGGCTTAGAAAACAATTTTTCCAAACGAGCTGCTTCCGTAAGCACATTCCCATATTCCGCGAAAGCACCAATCTGAATAGAGTAGCCCTCAGATGGTTGGCGTTGGACAGAGAACCTATACAAGCCATCTCCTGCAATAACTGGTTTTACAGCTTGAGTAGGAGCTGGCTGAGGTGCGGAAACCACAGGTGGTTTTGGCGTCGATGGTTTGGTACTACCCAGTGGCGGACGACTGATCGGCGCACTTGGCTTTGGTGGCGCTGGTGCAGCAATTTTAGTCTTCTTTCTATTTGCAGCAGTGTTGTGTGTTTTCAATATCTGCATCATTCGAGTAGCCGAAAGCGACTCTTCGTAGCGAGCAACTTCTTTGCCTTGAGAATTAAAAACAAGGATAGAAGGAAGCATTTTTATATTGTGAATTTGCTTCAAAGCAAAACCATCAAAATCATCGATGTCTACTTTTACAGCGATGTAGTTATTTTTTACATATTGTGCTAGAGCTGGATCATTAAAAGTCGTTTCGTCCATCCATCGGCAAGGCATGCACCAGCTTGCTGTGAAATCAATGAAGTATAATTTCCCTTCAGTGGCAGCTCTATCTTTTGCTACGTTGAGGTTGCCTCTGAAAAAATCAACTTTGGTATTGGCGTGGCTGATGCTCATAAGAAAGGGAGCGGTCAGCATGAAAATTAAAAGGAGTCTGTTACGCATAATGTATGGTGTTATAATTCTGAAATAGTCTGTATGATAATGTTGTAAGTTATTTAAAGTCTGACGATCAAAACATATTGTAAAAAATGATAATTTATTGAATTCAAATTTTCGATTTGTCGATTCTTTGCCTTTTTCCTTTGACAGGATGTTGTTAGGAATGTCAAGAGGCTTCGATTATAAATATAAGTTAATTTTTGTCCACAGCCTTAAGGATATGTCTAAAAAAGGAAGCAGAGATTCATTGCAAATACAAATACAATACCACACATTAAAAAATAATATAATTTGTAAATCGCTTTTATACTGTTTGGTATGACGTATTTTAGAAAGAACGACTTTAGGTTTGTCGCTTTTATAAAAACGGGAGGGTACTAAGATGATATTTGAAATCTAAAACCACATCCATTACATTACCTTGCCAATTCGAATACTCAAATTCAAGATTATCAATCTTTTACAAAAATATCCCCATC
>JBGCDT010000366.1:0-7179 GCA_045105695.1 Saprospiraceae bacterium
GAATGGATAAGTTGACAGAAGGGTGAAAACGGAGACCACCTTTGTAAGGACCGATGGCCATATTGAACTGCACTCGGTAACCTCGGTTGACTTGGATATGTCCCTTATCGTCAACCCATGTCACGCGAAAGCTGATGGTACGATCCGGTTCGATCATTCTTTCGAGAAGAGAGTAGCCTTGGTAAGCTTTGTTCTTTTCAATAAAAGGAATAATGACCTCTGCAAATTCTTCCACAGCTTGGTGGAATTCAGGTTCATTAGGATTACGTTCTTTGACGTAGTCCATAAATTTTTTGGTTTTTCTACTTGCCATAAAGAGTAATTTAATAGTCGGAAGCCACTCCATATGGATAGGGATGTTAAAAACAAACCTACCTCTGATAGCTTCGTAATTTGTGAGTGTAATACTATACTTAAAACTTGCGCAAAAGAAAGGCTTATTTTTCTATTGTGATAACATTGAGCGGACAAAATTGTGAGAAAAATTGTCCTACTAAGCTGCTACTACCTCGCATACACAAACTCATCCACCACTCCATTATTATTTCCAACAACCAACATCTTCCTCCCGTCAGCTAATGGCAATAGGATAATATCCCTAGCCTGATTACTTGCCCAAAGCCCATGTTCTCTATTCGGCAGATATTCAAAATTGCCTTTGCCGTCCCCTAAGAGTAGCGTTCCATTAGAAGCATCATAGACACCCGTCTCTGTTTCTGCTCCATTGTCATTTCCGACGAGTAGTAAATCTAGTTTTCCATCTTTATTGAAGTCATCCGCAATGCTAGAGTGACAAGGAGCGATTTGCGCCATATCCGGCAAAGGTCTAAAGGTAAAATTACCACCTCCTGTATTTTCAAAATAGCCCGTCAATAGATTATTCGCTTCTAATTTGTAAGCATCTTTTAATTCCTCTGGAGAAAGAACTTCCTCCAAACTAGCATCGGCATATTTGTAATAACGCGTAAATTTCTTTTTCACTTTGGCAATTTGCTTAATCATCGCATCCCTTCCTGCGTATGGATAATCCTTGCCGTTGGAATGGAAAGTCATAATTGGATCAATAGCTCCATTTTGATCAAAGTCCTTAGTGTACATTCTGATTGGAGCATCAGGGCTGGCTTTTAGTCGAGTATTCGCACCTAGGTTACCTCCGACTAGATCCATGTCGCCATCGCCATCGAAGTCAGCAGCAATGAGGCAGTTCCACCAGCCATTTGTATTTGCTAGTGTTCTTGCATTCAGCTTTCCGTTTTTGTTATTGTAAATAGTAATCGGCATCCACTCCCCTGCTACGATCATTTCCTCAGAACCATCTCCATCAGTGTCCGTCCAAATGATGTCCGTGACCATTCCTATGTTTTTAAAACCTGGAGCGAACTCGTCTGTTGCGTCAGTAAAGGTGCCTCCATTATTTTTCAAAATATAACTTTGAGGAGCCATCGGATAAGCTTCAGGAGAAACTCTTCCACCCACAATCAGATCACTATCGCCATCGCCATCCACATCATGCGCACTGACACAACCACCGCTGGAACGAATTGTAGGAATATTGTTAGAACGACTAAAATTTCCTTTGCCGTCATTTAAATACAAGCGATCTTGGTAAACATTACTGTTAGCTTCTGCTACATATCCTCCACTTACGATGTACAAATCCATGTCTTTATCACCATCTGCGTCAAAGAAGACACTGCTTATGTCCTCATAATTTTTATCTGCATTCCAAGTGGCCTCAGATGCTTTCTTAAACTTGCTGTTTTTAGTTTGCAAATACAAAGCTCCTGCACTGTTTGCCGCTCCACCGATATAGCAATCTGGTAGTCCATCACCATTCACGTCTGCTTTAGAAAGCGCTGGTCCTTCCTGTGACAGCTTGTGTGGAAGCAAACGCTCTCTGGTAAAATCAGAGAATTCATTTTCTACATGTCGGTATGCAATTGTATTGTTAGATTTAAAAATCGATTTTGATTTTGCAGGTGCTGGTAACTTTTGATTTTTTGCATCAGTGTAATTAATGGTTACTTTCTGATTGGCTTTTACGTTTGTCAAAGCTTGAGATTTTCCATCTGGCCAAACCACTTCCACTTTAGAGACAGTTGTATTTTCACCAAGCCCGAAATGCAAAATTGGTTCAGAGGCAGAGAAGAAACCTCTGTTATTCGTTAGCTCCTGATACTGCATAGATTCATCGTTTTGTCGTATAGTGACTTTGGTTCCGATACCTAGTTTATTCCCCGCAGAGCCATTCATTTGAAGTTGTAAATAATTTCCGCCTTGTAAGTTGTTTGTTAGATTTTCATAAATAAAAGCAGGATCACTTATATTATTTACGATCAAATCCAAATCACCATCTGCGTCCAAATCTGCATAAGCACATCCGTTAGAAAAAGAAACATCAGTCAAGCCCCAGCTATCGCTGACATTCTCGAAGCTGGTTCCATTTTTATTTTTGAAAATATAATTCTGCAATTTCAAACTAGGAATAATGGTAAGAAAGGCTTCGATATCTGGATAACGCTTCTTATTTACTCCACCTGATTTTTCAATAGAATCCCTCACATAAGTCATGTAATCCAGATCCGTAACATCTCGCTTATAACCATTATCAATAAAAAGATCTTTCAAACCATCGTTGTCAAAATCTGCGAAGATCGCTCCCCAGCTCCAATCCGTATTGGAGACTCCGGCGAGTTGACCGATCTCACTAAAAGTACCGTTGCCGTTATTAAGTTGTAATACATTTCGAGACACCTGATGACCGTAGCCATATTTCAGCAAAGTCTCATATCGCTCCAGTTGCATGATGTTCATGAGTTGTTTGTAGCGAATGGGGTCTTCTGCGATCATGTCCAAAGTAATGATATCCAAGAGACCGTCATTATTAATATCAGCCAAATCAGAACCCATTGTATTTTGCGAACTATGGCGAACATAGCTATCATACTCATCCGTAAAAGTGCCATCTCCATTATTAATATAAATAAGATCTGGCTCCACATAATCATTAGCCACATAGACATCTGGGTATCCATCTTTATTGATGTCCCCGATAGTAGCGGAGAGACCAAAAGCAGAATTATCAATTCCAGCCTGCTTGCTTACTTCTACAAATTTTCCATTGTCATTTCTATACAGACGATCTGATTCAAAAGGTGTCAGCGGATTTGTGAGTCGATTTATTTGTCCCATTTCATTTTGCTTCAAGCGCAATTTGGTAGCTACCTTAAAACCGAGGCGATGATTCAAAAGAAATAAATCTAAGTCTCCATCTTTATCGTAATCGAAGAAATTTCCATGATTAGAATTTGCATTATCGACAAGGCCAAATTGTGCAGCAGATTCTGTGAATGTGTTGTCTTTGTTATTTATAAAAAGGAAATTGTTCTTCTTTCCGTCATCTTCCTTAGAGGTTCTACAAACGTAAATATCCAAGTAGCCATCGCTATTTACATCAGCCATGGTAACACCCGTTTTGAAACCATCCGCAGCAGCAACGCCGGCAGACTGGGTGATGTCTTCGAAGACCATGTTGCCTTTATTGAGGTATAATTTGTTGGGGACAAATGTTCCAGTGAAGTAGAGATCAGGTAGTCCATCATTATTAATATCTCCTACGGCTACTCCACCTCCATTGTAGAGGTACTCAAAGTTTAGAACATTGTAAGTGTAATCTTCAGTAATTGCATTGCTAAAAGAAACGCCAGAAGTGGAGGGATCAACTCGCTGAAAACGCTGATCTCCGGAGGATGTATTTGTAGAAGACGTTGTAGTATTCGTTGTTTTACTATCTTCAACCTTTCCAGCATTGTCCTGTTTACAGGAATGGAATAATAGAAGCGTAAGACATAACGTAAATATAAAGAGTAGATTAACCGGTGACTGGTTCATAAGGACATAGAATTTTGTGAGACCGCAAAATTAAGCAATTGAAGTTATTCTACGTTAATTTACACGGAATGTGTCAAAGAATTAAAAACGAAAAACATGAAATTAGATATTCTAGCCATCGGTGTACATCCTGATGATGTGGAACTCAGTTGTAGCGGAACTTTACTAAGACATATAGCTGCTGGCAAAAAGGTAGGTCTATTAGATCTTACCCGAGGAGAACTAGGTACCCGAGGAACTGCCGAAATCAGAGATCAAGAAGCAGCCAACTCCGCCAAAAAGATGGGCGCTCTCGTCCGCGACAACCTCAAAATGGCAGATGGCTTCTTTCAGAATGACAAAGAACATCAGCTCCAGATCATTCAAATCCTCAGAAAGTATCAACCAGAGATCGTCCTCGCCAATGCGCTCGACGACCGACACCCTGACCACGGTCGTGCTGCAAAGCTGACTCATGATGCTTGCTTTCTCTCTGGTTTGATAAAGATTCCGACTTATGATGAAGATGGTAATTTGCAAGATCGCTGGAGACCAAAGGTCGTTTACCACTACATTCAGGATTATGACTTGAAGCCTGACTTCATTGTGGACATCACAGATTTTATGGATCAAAAACTAGAATTGGTTCAGACTTTTGAGTCTCAATTCTATAATCCTAAGTCGAAAGAACCTGAATCTCCGATTTCGAGTAAAGCGTTTTTGGATGCACTGATTGGAAAGAACAGAGGCTTTGGGCGACCTGCGGGAGTAGAATTTGCGGAGGGATTCAACGTGGTGAGGCCGATGCTGGTGGATGATCTCTTCGATCTTCGATAGGGAAGATCGTTGTCCAAAAAGAAAAAAACCTCTGAACATAGATATGATCAGAGGTTTTTGTTTTGTGGAGCTGCCGGGAGTTGAACCCGGGTCCAGACAAAGTATTCGAGAGCTTTCTACATGCTTAGTCTTCAGTCAAATTTTCGAGTGTAAGAAAAGTCTGAAAACGAACTCATACTTACACCTTAAGCTCTTAATTTCGCAAAGTAGTCAAGCTACGCTACTTCGCTATCCCGAGGGTTGTTTGATGGACGGCACGCTGTGTATCAGGATTCAAGCGCGGGTCCAAAGGCGTCTAATTCCTTGAATTAGGCAGCCATGGCGAACTTAGAGTTGCCAGTTAAAATTTGTTAGTTACCATTTTTATCGAAGTGAATAACCTTGCTTCGGCATGCTTACTAACGGATAGGCTTTCCTGTCGATTCCATACAGCCCCGTTTTAATGAAAATGAAAATTTTAATAAAATTAAAAATGCCTTCTTTCGTGTTTTCTTATCGCTAAAGCGCT
The DNA here is from genome assembly GCA_045105695.1 of Saprospiraceae bacterium. Lineage (GTDB taxonomy): Bacteria > Bacteroidota > Bacteroidia > Chitinophagales > Saprospiraceae > CALGLS01. Next base: position 5,216 of record JBGCDT010000366.1, read on the forward strand.
AAGCTAGTTAGGAAAAGCTCGCACTGCAATTTAAAAATTACGATGAGTGTTCTTCTCCGGAGTTACTTAAAAGGCAGAAAATTTCAAAAATCACTTTCAGTTAGTAATGGACTTTTCGGCTGCTACTTTTAGCTGAGCTTTTGTGGAGTCCTCTATTAAGACGCAAATAACCTAAAAATAGTTCACCTTCCATAGCACAAAACATAAAAAAATCGCCAACCGGGTCGGTCGACGATCTTAGTTGAAAACTCAACAATGTTTATTTGTAACGTTTTCGTGATATGGTTATGGATTTGAAGTTTAGTTGATGGTCAATTCTTTTTGAATGCAAATGCCTTGCTCTGTTTTAAGTTCTACAAGATAATTTCCGGTTTTCATATTGGATAAATCCAATTCATAAATAGTGCTTCCTGGAAGCGTTCTTACGTCATCATGCATAATGACTTCTTCTTTCTTACGAACATTTACATCGACAACAGCATCTTTAACTGCCTGAAAATCAATAAATAGCGTTACACCTTCGTAGTCAGATAAGAAAATATCTTTTAAAGAAAGTCCAATTTCCGAAGTGTTAGCAGTTGAATTTTTAATTGGTGAATCGGGATCACCGTTGTGTGCAAACAGGCAGCTACATATTGCCAGGCAAGCCAGCAAGGTTAAACAATTTTTTTTCATGGTTATGTATTGATTATAAATCTAAATATGGTATCTCAGTGCTATGGAGGAGAAACTCGGAGGGAAAGATTGGAAGGAAAACTTATGTGGGGAAAATGCGCTTGGCATCTTTTGAAGGGACAATCTTACTAAACAATTCCTGTGCCAGCGAAAGTTTAGTTCTCCCAAATTCTTTTTTACAAATTACAATGATTCACAATATCAGGTGTAGAAACACTGTGTTTTCGAAAAGAACTGTTTTTACTTTTTCAAAAGATAAACCTTCTAAGCTTAATTTAATATTTTTGACGCTTCACTAAAACATCATTCACAATGACCATAGGAATTATCCGCGAAGGAAAAGTACCACCTGATTCAAGAGTACCGCTCAATCCAACTCAGTGCAAAGCCATCTTAGAAGAATATCCATCCGTCAAAATCATTGTTCAGCCTTCTCCAAACAGATGTTTTAAAGATGCGGAATATGAAGCTGCTGGAATTCCTATACAAGAAGATTTGTCCGCATGCGAAGTTTTGATGGGCGTAAAAGAAGTGCCTATAGACCAATTGGTAAGCGATAAGATCTACTTCTTCTTTTCTCATACCATTAAAGAACAGGTTTATAATCGCAAGCTCCTCCAGCGTATTCTAACAAAGCAAATACAATTGCTGGATTACGAAGTTTTGACCAACGACAAAAAACAAAGACTGATCGCTTTCGGTGTTTTCGCGGGCATGGTTGGAGCGCACAATGCTTTGTGGACCTATGGAAAACGTACTGGCAAATTTGAATTGAAGCGCATGAAAGATTTCTTCGATTATGCAGAAGCAAAAGCCGCTTACGCAAAACTGGAACTGCCTCCTGTAAAAATTGTACTGACCGGAGGAGGGCGTGTCGCCAATGGAGCCGCCAAAGTTTTAGAGGACATGGGGATCGAAAGAAAAAGTGCAGAAGAGTTTCTAACAATAGACTTACAAAAGCCAGTATTCACTCAGTTGGACTGCCATCAATACGCTGCTCGAAAAGATGATTCACCTTTCGACTTACAACACTTTTTTAAAAACCCTTCTGAGTATAAAAGCATTTTCGATCCATACACAAAGATTGGTGACATCATGATAAATGGTATTTACTGGGACAATGAAGCTCCTGCTTTTTTCACTTCTGAAGATATGCAACAAGATGATTTTAAGATCAATGTCATTGCAGATGTGACTTGTGATATCGCTCCGGTGAGTTCTATACCATCTACCTTGAAAGCGTCTACTATTGCTGATCCAGTCTTTGGTTATGATCCTAAAACAGGGAA
>JBGCDT010000367.1:0-9640 GCA_045105695.1 Saprospiraceae bacterium
AAATCAAAAGGGCTGTCTTCATATTCTGATGACGATTTAGAAGAAATGCTAGAAGAGGTCCTCGGTCAGGAAGACTATGAAAAGGCTGCTGAAATCCGCGACGAATTGAACAAACGAAAAGGTGGCGCAGAGGAGTAGTAAGACTGTTGTTATAATTTTCGTTGAAAAAACATCTGATGCTTTGTGTCAGATGTTTTTTTATGTCTGATACTTGGTAACTGCAAAAAAGAACTCGCACCGCAATTTTGAAATTGCAGCGCGAGCTTTTTATTATTTTTCTTTTTACTAGACGACCGAAGACTTTTAATTTTAATTAGAAACTCCTTTTTAGTACCAAACCAGACAGTTTCTCAGCTCTCTTCCCTACTAAGCTTTCCTCGCAATTACTATCTTTACTAGCAAGTTCATACTAATTTTCTAAACCTCCATTCTTCGGACAGGACACTAATACATGTTTATATGAAAAATACGCTACTCTTATTTTTAGCCCTTTTCTCTTTTCTGGCTACTCCATCATCTGCACAAATTCAAATCAATGAATATTCTGCTGCTAACCTCGAAAACTTCCTCGATGATTATGGTCGAACGGAAGACTGGATAGAATTATACAATAGTAGTCCTGTTGACGAAAACATTGGAGGCTGGTACTTGTCCGACAAAGACGATAATCCTCAAAAATGGGAAATCCCCGCAGGGACCGTCATCCCAGCAAATGGCCACCTCGTTTTTTGGTGCTCTGGAAGAGATAGAGCTGTAGATGGAAACTATCATACGAATTTTAAACTGGCACAAACTAAGGGTAACGAATTCGTAAGTCTGGCCCAACCTAGTGGGATTGTAGTTGACCTTTTTCAAATAGAATATACGCTAGTAGAACATTCTCGCTGTAGAACCGAGGATGGAGATACTACTTGGAAGATAAGTACAGCCCCAACACCAGGAGCTTCTAACAATGCTTCTCCGCAAATTGATGGCTACACTTCAGCACCATCTATGGACCTAGCTGCAGGTTTCCACAATGGATCACAAACCGTAACCATTACCAACAACGAAGCTAACTCTGTACTCAGATACACAACAGACGGAACCAACCCTACAACAGATTCCGATGAATACAGCGGACCAATAACATTTGACGAAACGACTGTAATTAAAGCGCAGTCTTTTTCAAATGACCCACTAATTCTACCGGGCAGAATGGACTTCAACACTTACTTCATTGATGAAGATTTTTCTTTAGCTGTATTTTCTGTTGCTGCTGATGAAGTTATCAATTTGGCAAACGGAGACGGTGATTTAATTCCTATTGGCTCCTTAGAGTACTTCAATACAGATAAAGAAAGAGAGGCAACTTCCTTTGGTTCTTTGAATCGACACGGACAAGACTCCTGGGTATTAGATCACAGAAGTCTGGACTGGATTTCCAGAGATGAAATGGGTTATTCTAAGTCAGTAGATGCACCACTTTTTTCTTATTCTGACAGAGATGAATATCAGAAATTCATGTTTAGAAACTCCGGAGATGATAACTATCCAGCGATAAACGACGCAGCTCATGAAGGTAGTTGCCACATTAGAGATGAGTACATCCATACGCTTGCGCAAAATGGTGAAATGAAATTAGATGTCAGAGCAGTTGAGCGGGTTGTTCTATTTCTAAATGGTGAATACTGGGGTGTATACGGTATGCGCGAACGTCCTGTAGATCATGATTATACTGATGAGTATTATGACCAGGGAAAATACGATGTTCAATATCTTTCTACTTGGGGCGATACAGAAATTGAGTACGGTGGATTAGCTGCTCGTGATCAATGGATCAACTTCAGAGATTGGGTTCTAGAGAATGACATGAGTGATGAAGACAATTACGAAACAGTGACAGATTCATTGAATGTGCTAAGTATGATTGACTACATGATTGTAAACCTTAACACTGTTGCTTCCGACTGGTTGAATTATAACACTGGTTGGTGGAGAGGACGTAACCCAGAAGGAGATCATAAGAAGTGGGGCTACATCCTTTGGGATCTTGATGCTACTTTTGATTATTACATCAACTATAGTGGTGTTCCCAATATCAGCCCTGATGCAGAGCCTTGTGATTTGGAAGACATAGGAGATTTCATGGATGATTTTTTTGACAATGACGATCCACTACCAAATCCAGCGGATTGTAATTCTATTGCAACCGGAGCGAGTCCTTATACTGCTGAAGACACTATTTTCCAATGGGTAGTTAACATCGATCCTTGGTGTTGCAACAACGGTTGGGATAATCAATGTCAGAATGAATACGATGCTTTTGCAGATGGATCAGTCGCCCCTCCCCTACCTCCGGTGCAAGGCGATGTAGGAAGACATGAGAAAATATTCTTCAAGTTATTAGAAGAAAATTCAACGTTCAAACAATTGTATTACAGCCGTCAGGCAGATATGATGAATACCGTTTTCTCTTGCGAAAACATGATCACTACATTGGATGAAATGCTTGCCGTAATCGAACCAGAGATGCCAAGACAAATAGATCGCTGGGGTGGAACGATGACTGAGTGGGAAAGCAATGTGCAGGACATGAAAGACTTTATTTTAGAACGATGTGAGTTCCTTGATGAAGGAATGTTGAATTGTTATGATGAACTATCTGGTCCTTATGAATTGACCCTTCAAGTATGGCCTCCTGGTGTGGGAGAGATTGATTTTAATACACTGGATATCGAAGAATTTCCTTGGACGGGGACTTACTTTGGGGGTATGGAAAATAACATTAAAGCAAAAGTCTTTTCCGATTTTGAAGATGATCATGAATTTTCTCATTGGGAAACACAGAATGGAAATGTCATCTTCCCAGATGAATTTGAGCGGAAGGCTACTTTCACAATGACTCAGTCGGATACGCTTACAGCTGTATTCACTGGCGGCCCATCAACTACTAAGAACCTAGAGAAGAATATTGCACTTGAGGTATTCCCTAACCCTGCAAAAAATAATCTTACTGTTTCTTATGATCTAGAAAAGTCAGGTTTTGTAACAATAGAATTACAATCTATACTTGGAAATAAAATTATGGACTTTACAGAAGCTAGTGGTTCGAAATCAACAGGAGCACATCGGGTTAATCTTTCGCTGACAGAGCGAGATATTGCGGATGGAATTTATTTGCTGGTATTGAGAGTAGATGGTGGACAAGCAGTTAAGAAAATTTCTATTTTGAAATAGAAATCATATTTAAGAATAAAGCGAAAAAAAATAGCTGCTCCTTGAGCAGCTATTTTTTTTTATAAAGGTATAAGTGGAAGTTCTCTAGAAAACCGCACAATCAAATTCCTTTCAAAACGCCAATCACTTTTTCCACCATCTCCGAACTGACTCCCAGATGCAAAACAAATCGCACCGTCTGAGGCCCAAAAGCAGAAGCCAAAATCCCCTGTTCTTTCAGTTTAACTAAAAAGCTATCCGCTGTCCAAGGCGACTTTACATCAAAAATCAGAATATTAGACTTGACAGGTCGAACACCTTCTGCATATTCCATTTTCGAAAGCACCTCTCCTAGTAATTTTGCATTATCGTTATCTTCTTTCAGTCGCTCCACATGGTGATCCAAAGCATAGATTCCAGCTGCTGCTAAATAACCTGCCTGCCGCATTCCTCCCCCCATTGCTTTTCGCAACTTCCTAGCTTTCTTCATCAGCGCAGCATCACCCAATAACAATGAGCCTACAGGCGCACCCAAGCCTTTTGATAAACAAATAGAAATAGAATCGAACAAAACTCCATGATCTTCTGGCGTTTCTTCACTTTCGACCAAGGCATTAAAAAGCCGTGCACCATCTAGGTGCAGTCGCAGACCTTTTTGTTTACATAAATTATGAATGGGTTGAATTTCATTCAAGGTATAAAAGCTGCCACCACCCTTGTTACAAGTATTTTCCAACACCACTAATTTGGAGTTTGGTAGCCAGTCATAATCAGGACGAATAACCGTTTCGATTTGCTCCGCCGTAATTTTGCCATGTGAACCTTTTATTAAATTTACGGCTACACCCGAGTTAGAAGCATAGCCCCCCGTTTCGTATTGATAAACGTGAGAGTAGTGATCGCAGATCATTTCATCTAATCGTTCGGTATTTACCTGGATGGCAATTTGATTAGTCATGGTACCCGAAGGGCAAAAAAGAGCAGCTTCTTTTCCAAAAAGGGCAGCCGCTTTTTCCTCCAGCGCATTTACTGTTGGATCGTCGCGAAAAACATCATCGCCAACAGCAGCTCTCATCATAGCGTCGAGCATACCGGCGGTAGGTTTGGTTACAGTATCAGAGATCAGGTTAATCATTAGAGCGTTTTTCTATTCCACCACTAGTATTTCAATTGAGTGATAAGAAGTCGTTTCCAGTTGCACATAGTATACACCTGAAATGTATTTTTGAAGAGAGAGTGTGGTAACCGTTTGGTTGCCAGCTCTTTTTACTTTTTGGCTATGCACCAAATTCCCAAGGGCATCCCATATAGAAATATTGAGTAATTCCACCGCACCTTTCTCTTCCCAATCAATCGCAAAAGAAGTACTCGCAGGATTTGGGTAAATGGAAAAAGCTGCTTTGTTTTCAGGCGTATCAATAGAAGATGTAGCTTCATTGTTATATTGGAAAGTAGGGGCTTTGAATTCAAAGTTTCCAGTACCATTGGGAATACGGGCATAGGAGATATTTGTGGTTTGCTCTCCATAAGTGATAGAGTCTACAATTTCGCCCGTTGGATCAGAGAGATAGATCGACTCTCCAGATTTACTCAACTTGAAAGTTGTATGCAAGGGTCCTTGGGAAGCATCATCATCTGCCCATATTATTTTGTAGCCTACAGGTCCTATAGAAAACCCAGAAGGTACTTCCCACTTTTGTAAATCATCCAATTTATCCGAAAGGAAATACCCACTAATATCGATACTCTCATCCGATGTATTATGTATTTCAATCCAGTCGTCTGCTTGTCCTGCTTCGTCTACAATCTCTGTTAGTTCTCCATTGTCTGCCATAAACTCATTAATGACCAAACCTTGTGCCGTGAGTGTGCTTGCTAATCCGATAATCAGCATTAGACCTATTAGTATTTTTTCTGTTCTCATAATCTTGTTCTTAATATTTGTTATTACAATAAATATATCTATCAAAAGCATTGCTCAACCATCTCTATTTTTTAGCATACAAATGTAAGCAATTGATTCAAATGGTTTTAGCAGTAGCTGACAGAACGCTAAAATTCTACCTTTTCAAGCGATGAACATATATAAGACAAATATTATACTCATATTGACAAGCTGTCCTCGTATTGTCCACATTTATCAACTTGCGATGTAAAAACTTTGTAGAAAGCTGGTTATTTATTTATTTTGCCCTCCACCATTTCAGATCAATGTATGTTATCACTAGATAGATTTATAAAAGTAGCATTAACGGTAGACAATGTCATCTTTGGTTTTGATGACAATAGTCTAAAGGTTTTGCTGATTAAGCGGGGAGAAGAGCCATATAGCGATCAGTGGGCACTACCAGGTTATTTCGTCAAAGAAGATGAAGATCTGGATACCTCTGCTCAGCGTGTCTTAACAGAGCTTACCGGATTAGAGAAAGTCTATCTAGAACAAGTCAATGCTTTCGGAACTGTGAAACGGCATCCCAGTGGTCGCGTAGTAACCGTGGCTTACTACTCTTTGATAAAGATAAGTGAGTATCAGGTCAAGCCAGATTCCATAGCTCAAAAGGCTAAATGGCACTCCCTTTCCAAAGCAATGTCCAAGGAATTAGCCTTTGACCATAATGACATTCTGATTAGTTGCTTCAACCGACTCAAAGCCAGGGTGAGAACGCGCCCGGTTGGTTTCCAACTGCTACCTCCTAAATTCACTCTCACCGAGTTACAACAACTCTATGAAGCTATCCTTGGAATCGCCTTGGACAAGCGAAACTTCCGTAAGAAGATCCTGTCTATGAATCTATTAATAGATTTGAATGAAATGCAAAAGGATGTGGCTCATCGTCCGGCGAAATTATATCGTTTTGATATAGAAAAGTATAAGGAGTTGGTTTCGGGAGGTTTTAACTTTGAACTTTAGAGAATTTCTCCAGCTCCAGTCATAAAAACAATTTCTACTTCGTCTGCGTGAATTTCTTGAAATGACTTTACATATTCCAGAACTTCAGTCCTATTATCGCCAAGCTCATAAATAAATTGAACCGAAGCTGAGGGTATTGGCTCTTCCATCATTTCCGTATTCATATCAATTTTTCCATTCTGAAAAAGGAAATGTCCATAATAACCTGAACTGATATTGGTACTAGGGGCATACGCTAAAACACTCGATAAAAATTCATTGCGCAAAGCTGAAGCATTATTATCCGTCAATACGATATAGCCCCAGCAATAATGATCTGGTATCACATTAAGCTCTGTATTTTTGACAACTATACCATGAGTAGATTCCATTTCAAGAACATACTGATCATTAGTCACGAAGATTTCTCCTTCATTAGTAATGGAGCCCAAGGCTAGATTTAATTCCACATCATGACTGCCTTTAGATAAAGTGCCTAATTGGGCAGCTGTTTCTGCAATCGCTTCGATGGAATCACATTCTCCCTCTAATTGGACTTCGTCTATGGATATAATTACTTCACCAGAACTAGTAGATGTGGAATGACCTAAATCATAATTGGAACAATCAAGCAGCTCCTTAGATTTGATGTGAACGACAAGACCATTATCCCCTGGTTGTAGTTTTTCAAAAAGCTGGACATCAAATTCCTCGTCAATATTGATTTTGATATTAGAATCATCATCCTTTCCACAGGAAGATAATAAAGTTAGAGCCAGTAATAAGAGAATTGAAAATCGTTTGCTTAAACTCATAATCGGTGCACGCTTGTGATCTTAGTTCTGTATGAAAACGAATAATAGAACAACCCAAAAACGAGTGAGATGGAAAAATGCTGCCAAGTCGGGATAAAACACTTTTTTAAGTCATCTATGAGGCTAATAATTCTAGTAGCTACAGTCTCTACAGGAACTGATCACAAAATAAGTAATATATATTATACTTTTCATGTATTTCCTAAGTATATCATTCGTCTCTAAATCAGAGCCTTTCATCCATTCTTTTACTCTATATTGCACAGGTTTCCTTTCTTGCGAAGCATTAAGACCTTCTGACAACCCCGAATATTAATTCTTTTTTCCTGCGTATGATCAAATTGAAAAACATAAGAAAATCCTACCATACCGACTATAATAGTCTGGAGGTTTTGAAAGGTATTGACCTTAACATCCGATCAGGTGAGTTTGTTTCCATCATGGGATCTTCTGGTTCTGGAAAGTCTACCTTGTTAAACATCGTAGGTTTGCTCGACGAATATGACGAGGGGGAATATCTGCTGAATGATATTTCCATGAAAAAGCTCTCGCAAAAACAAGCGGCACTTTATCGCAACCAGCTCATCGGTTTTGTTTTCCAATCTTTTAATTTATTGAACTTTAAAACAGCTGCGGAAAACGTAGCCCTCCCACTCTATTACCAAAAAGTAGATCGTAAAAAGCGACAAGAGATTGCTCTGGAGTATCTCGACAAAGTAGGACTCAAAGAATGGGCACACCACCTTCCGACACAGATGTCAGGTGGACAGCAACAACGTGTTGCCATCGCTCGCTCTCTGATCGCTCAACCAAAAGTAATTCTGGCTGATGAACCTACCGGAGCTTTGGATTCGCAAACTTCTCATGAGGTGATGGAAATTTTCAAAAAAGTAAATGCAGAAGGCATCACCATCGTCATCGTAACCCACGAAGACGACATCGCAGAAAAAACCAATCGTGTCATTAGACTAAAGGACGGACTCATTGAAAATCCACAAACCATTTCCACATGATAGATGTAGACAAATGGCAAGAGATATTTAGCTCCTTGGGGCGACATAAGTTGCGGACTTTCCTTACGGCATTCAGCGTTTGGTGGGGCATTTTTATGTTGGTGATTCTACTGGGAGCAGGTAAAGGTTTACAAAACTCTGTAGAGCATGACTTCAAAGACGATGCTGTAAATACACTTTGGATTTGGACGAACGAAACCTCCGTTCCCTACAAAGGACTTCCCATTGGAAGACAGGTACAATTCGAAAACGATGATCTACAAACACTAGGTGATACAAAAGGTATTCGCCATAAGTCCTCCCGCTATTTTCTAGATGGTAACTTTTTCATTTCCTACAAAGACAAAAGCTTAGCCTTCAATGTTCAAACCGTAAGTCCAGAACACATCTACATCGAAACGCCAGTCATAACGAAAGGCCGATGGATCAATGACTTGGACATGCAGCAATTTCGCAAAGTCGCCATCATAGGAGAAGCGGTCAAAAGAGAATTTTTTCCTGATGAAGAGGCCATTGATAAATACATCAAAATTAAAGGCGTCGAATATCAAGTTGTTGGAATTTTCACAGAACAAAGAGAACGAGAAACCCAACGAATTTACCTCCCCATAGCGACTGCTCAAAAAATTGACGGTACAAAAAAAGTACACACTCTAACAGCAGAACTGGGAGATATTGATTTCGATCAATCTACAATCGTAGAAGAAAACGTAAGACAGCAATTAAATGCGCAACATAAAATCAGCCCCGAAGATCGACAAGCCATTGGTATTTGGAATGGCGCGGAGCGAGTACAAGAATTCAGACAGTTATTTGGTTTCATCAGAATCTTCATTTGGTTCGTTGGCATCGGAAGTATCATAGCAGGTGTTATCGGCGTGAGTAATATCATGTTGATTATTGTAAAAGACAGAACAAAAGAAATTGGAATTAGGAAAGCCATTGGCGCGACTCCTTTTTCTATTGTAAGTATGATTGTACAGGAAGCTGTTTTTCTAACCAGTTTTGCAGGTTACATCGGACTGGCTTCTGGCTTAGGTTTAATTCACCTCGTACAAACGGTCATGGAACAAAACAATCTGGATGGTGAATTTTTTAGAAATCCTGAAGTAGAGTTGAGTACTATATTAATTGCGCTTGTTGTGTTGGTCATAAGTGGTGTGTTCTCTGGCTTGATACCAGCGATGCAAGCAGCGAAGGTTAACCCGGTGGTGGCGATGAAAGGAGGGTAGATGACTGTCTAACTGTAAACTCTTGACCGTTGACTTTTAACTTCGCTTAGTTCTTTGTAGGGATGAAGGAATTTTGTAGGGATGAATGGTTGAATGGCGCTCAGTTTTTTGTCGCTACTTTTTAATACTCAAAAACTTAAAAAAAGGATGTTTATAAAATAATAAAGTACCGTTTAGACAACTTAGCAAACGCAGATTTAAAACAAGCTCTACAACTAGTAAGAGGTTATCTCCAGTATTGAGCGAAATTTTAGTTTTAGTTTTAGTTTTAGTTTAAAAACGCAACCTGAGCGCAGTTAATAGTTAACAGTTAAAAGTTAAAAGTCAAAAAAATGTTCGACCTAGACAAATGGCAGGAAATCTTCAACACTATCCGAAAGCATAAGCTTCGGACTGGGCTGACTGCGCTTGGTGTTTTCTGGGGCATCTTCATGTTAGTGCTGCTAATGGGTGCAGGTAAAGGTCTGCAAAATGGAGTCTATAGTATGTTTG
>JBGCDT010000368.1:0-8168 GCA_045105695.1 Saprospiraceae bacterium
CTTTTTACAATCAGCTCCTCCCTCTTCTGATACTTGAACCAGAAATTCGATACTTGATTTTGTAATTGTTTGACCGTTGACATTATCTCCTTCACAATATTCCCATGCTTCTCCTCTAGAAGTACCATTGTCAAATGAGGAACATTCATAACAAAAATCTTTTTCACAAGAAGTGATGCTCATAGAGAAAAGAGCGAGGAATAAAAAGGCAGAAGTTGTTTTCAATAAATTTTTCATGATAATTTGATTTTATGATTTAAAAAATGAAGTTGAATTTTTTCGTTGGTTGGTTTGTTTCTTTAGTTAAAGTGTCTAACTAAAAGACATAGCGGTTCCAGGCCACCAAAAACATATTGGTAGATTAAAATAAAGTGCGGTTGAAACTTTAGTTCCAACCGACACTTCTTCAATTGAAAACATTAATGTCATCAAAAAAATAGATCTGGAACCTTGCGTTTGGTTGGGTGTTTTATGGAGGGCATCTATCAGATAGTACCCACCATATAATTATGGCTGAAAGCCATTTGGAGAGAAATGTTTTCATTGTTTTGTTTTTTAATGTTTTCATAAAGTGCTTGTTAAAGCATTTGGTTCATTTGGTTTCTTGTATAGTTATATAACTATTAAAATGATGCTCCAAAGGTGAGGGGTTTAGCCCTTCAAGAGATGGATTATTTTTTCAAAAATCTGGATTATTCTTGCAGGAGAGAGGAAAAGTGCTAGCATATTCTTTACAAGGATGTAAAGAATGTAGGTGTAAATAATTGTAAGTCAGTCATTTACGGAAATGACTCGGTGCTTGATTGAAAAATTTGCTAAAAGCCCTAGAAAAATAATTGGGATCACTAAATCCAACAGAATAAGCTATTTCAGAAACATTCAAATCAGTGGTTTTAAGCAGGTGCATTGCCTGGTTCAAACGTACTTTTTGGATGAAGTTGTTGGGAGTTTCATTCATCAATCCTTTCAGCTTTCTGTATAGCTGGGAACTACTTAGTTGGACTGATTGACTCAGTTTCGCTACGTCAAAGGTGTTATCGTCTAGATGCTCCATTACTACTTGTCGCAGCTTTTGAATAAAGACATCTTCTATGGTTGGTTCAGTAGCGATTTGTTCAGAAGGTAGTTCTAGTAGAGTAGTGCTGGCGTAATGCTTTTGAAGTGCTATCCTTAGATCTAATAATTTTTCTAATCGAATCAACAACTCCCTTTTGTTGAAGGGCTTCATCAAGTAAGCGTCAGCGCCAGTTTCCAACCCGGTTATTTTATCTTCGTCGGCAGCTTTAGCAGTTAATAAGATGATAGGGATATGGCTGGTTCGTTCATCCTGCTTTAGCTCATGTGTTAATTCAAAACCATTTTTCTCTGGCATCATCACATCGCTGATGATAATATCAGGAATCATTTCTTTTGCTTTTTCTATTCCCTCACTTCCATTGACGGCTGAGATGATTCGATAGTCTTTTTTTAAAATTTCTTTTATATAGATGGCAACATCTCGGTTGTCTTCTACTAATAGTAGAATCGGGTTTGAATTCGAGAGAAGTTGATCTTCTGACGTTACTTCCAATTCACCCTCTACTACTTTGGAATCAATCAATACTGCCGAGGGTAGGTCAGTGGCTACTTCTGAGAATGACGCTTTGTTGGTAATTGGCAGAATGATGATGAAGTCGCTACCCTGTCCAACTATACTTTCGACTTCAATACTACCGCCCATTAGTTCTGTTAACTCTTTGGTGAGTGCCAGTCCTACACCGGAGCCTTCTCCTTTTCTTGTGCTAGTACCATCTATTTGATAAAATCGATCGAATATATGTTGTAGCTTTTCGACGGGAATGCCTACTCCTTTATCGCTTACGCATAGTTTTAAAACGGACTTTTTATTTTTAATTTCTTTAGTTACATGAAATACTATTTCGTTATCTCTTCCGGTAAACTTGATAGCATTGGAGAGTAGATTGTAGATGATATGTTGAAGCTTTACTTCATCAAAATCCATCGTAAGCTGTTTTTCTTCTGCAATGAATTTCAGTTGGATGTTTTTTTCAGCGGCCATACTGTAGAAGGATTCTGATAAATATTGCAGGTAGGGGATCACGTTGGCTTGTATGTTTGTTAACTTTTGTTGTCCACTATCTAATTTTGAAAGGTCTAGTAATTGATTGATTAGTCGTAACAGGTTTTTACTGTTACGACTAATGAGTTGTTTTTCTTTTTCGTTGTCGACAATATTATCAGTCATTCCCATGATGACGGTGAGTGGTGTTCTAAACTCATGGGTGATATTGGTATATAGACGTGACTTGAGCGCATCTATTTCTTTGAGTTGTTGGGTTTCTGCTTTTTCCAGTTGACGATTTAATTGGAATCTGTAAATGGAGAAAGCAGTTCCAGCCAAAAATAAACAATAGACTAAATAAGCCCACCAGGTTTTCCACCAGGGTGGCGCGATATTGATTTCTAATATCTTGGGAACTTCATTTCTTAACCCATCATTGTTAGCTGCTTTTACCTTGAGGAGATATTTACCAGGAGATAAGTTAGAGAAAGTTAATTCCCGCTTAGTTCCAAGCTCAATCCAGTTATCTCCCAACCCTTCCATCAAATAAGTATAGGTATTCTTCAAACTATTGCGGTAACTCAGAGCAGAGAAACCAACCGTGAAAGTATTTTCTTCATAGGATAGATTTATTTGTTCGCGCCTAGAAATCCCTTTAATTCCTTTGGCTATTTTTTGAGACCCTATTGTTTCGTATTTTAAAAATGAAGTAAAATAAATTGGTGGTAAGAAAAGATTACTGTGAATGCTATCTGGATGGAAAACGACCATTCCCTTTCTAGTACCTGCGTAAATTAAACCACTTTTTTGGGCAGGCTTAGCCATGGAGGTAATAAATAATTTGTCTGGCAGACCATCGTTTTCATCGTATATGTTGCTGGTTATCTTTTCCGGATTAAACTTTGACAACTTCTGATGAAATAACCATAAGTTACCCTTGAGATCTTCCGTAATTGATTGAAAACCAACATTATTGTAAAGGTCATTATAACCTTTATGGTTAAAATGATTTTCTTTCGGTAAAAACAAATGCAAGCCGCCGGCACCAACCCACAAGCGATTTTTACTGTCTTCAAAAATTGATTGAACTGACTTTGACATAAAATCATGTTCATTAGGGGTAGAGGTAAATCGTTTGAAAGAATCAGTTTTTGGTTGGTATAATTGCAGTCCACCCAATTCAGTTCCAATCCATATTTGGCCAGTATGGTCGCATAAAATCTGAGTAACGCGGAGAACAGTTATATTTTTCTCATTTTCGGTAAATGCATAATTCTTAAATACACCAGATTCCAAACTATCTATATGAATGACTGATACCCCGTGAATAGTGCCGATCCAGATTTCATTATTTTGAGATTCGCAAATGGAAGTAATTGCATCACCCGACAAAGAAGTAGGTACATCTAAATCCTGTTGAAAATGAACAAGTTTATTTTTTTTGAAATCTATTACATCTATTCCAAATCCCCAGGTTCCGATCCAAATACGCCCTTTACTATCTTCCATCAATTTTCGAGTAGCGTTGGATGTTAAACCAATAGGGTTTCCTATTTCTTTCCTGAGATAAGAAAAACGTTCTAGGTCTGGCTCAAAAATAGAAATTCCATTGTTTTTAGTGGCTATCCATATTTTACCATCTTTTGTTTCGATAATATGTCGGATATTATTGTCTCCTATAGAATTGTCTTCACCTTCCCGTGTTCTGTAAACTTTAAATCTATTCTGGCGAGGAGCATATTTTTTCAAACCTTTATTGGCTGTTCCAATCCATATTTCTCCGTTGTGATCTTCCAGTAATTTTATAATGTTATTTTCTTCCGGGTCTCTTTTGTCGCCATCTAGATAAAAATGATCTAGTTGTTTGAAATTAGAATCATATTCGATAATTCCATCACCGGTTGTTCCTGCCAAATAATTTCCGTTTTTCAAAGGCAAAAGAACAACCACTTGCTGTCGTTCTGATAAATCTTTACCAGCCACTATAGTCACGAGTACTTTTCGCTCAATATCCAATTTTCGGATACCTCCATCTATTATTAAAAGTTCCTTCTGATGATTAAAACAAATATCCCGTATTAACCATGGAGGGTCATTACCTTCGTTTGGAATAGGTTCAAATACACTTGTCTGTTTATTGAATCGCCATAAGCCAGCCGAGGTTGGTGCGAAATATAAATAGTCTCCCATTTCCTTAATTGCTCCTAGATCATAGGATTGGTTAGAGTGGCTGACTCTCTCATCAAATTTTATTGGTATTGGATATGAAGTGAAGGTTCCTGTCTCTATGTTTAGTTTTTCCAGAGCCCTCCTAGGGCCTAGCCAAAATGTTCCATCACTATCTATAAAACTGGACCCTACAAAATTGTTTGACAAACTATTCGGATCGTTTTCATCGTGCAAGTATATTTTGAAAGATTCTTTGGTTGGATCAAATTTCAAAAGTCCTCTAATGGTACTTAACCACAAGAAACCCTTTTGATCTTCAAAAATATCATGAACAAAATCAATGTTTTTTGCCGTCCCATCTTTCAACGTTCTTTGAAAGGGTTTAAATTCATAACCATCAAAACGGAACAAACCATACCAGGTACCGATCCAAATAAAACCTTCTTTATCTTGATGAAGACTTAGGATGTTTTCGTTCTGTAAACCAAGATTTCGACCTATGGTTTCTACTTGTATATTCTGAATTTGAGCACTAGCTAGAAAGGAGATATGAAAGAATAGCCCGAACAGAAGTGTTCGAACTAATAGCAGGGCTTCCACTTGTCTTTGACTTTTCATTTGTTTTTTGCAATAGCCTGCTAAAGGTAAAAAAAAATAATTTCTTAACTTATGAAGTTTATTTTTTTGTAGGTTGATTGCATCAAAATCTGATTTTGCTAAAAGTCCTGATGATTCATAGGAGGTTCAAGTATAAAGATGAAAAACAACCGAATAGTTTAGTGAATAAGTCTTATGTACTGGGCTGATTTTCAATGGTGGCAATTTTGATGCGTTTAACCTAATTTTTTTGATAAAGTAGGTGTTTTAGAATTTATAGCGTTAGATGTTTTTTTATTGAAGGAAGAACAGATAAAAAATATTAATGGTAACGAGGATGATTGTATTAATAGTAATACTTTTCTAAAATCAAAAAACATCTATCTCAAAAAAGAACTCGCACCACGGTTATTAAATCGTAGTGCGAGTTTTTAAAGATGAACACCAATAAGCACTTATTTATTAATAACCAACTGCTTTACAGATTGCCGCTTACCATCGTTCAATTTTACGAAGTAAACACCATCTGCGAACTGCTGTAAATCAAGATTGAATTGACCACTCTGCGTCTGATCAATTTGATTTTGAAAAACAACCTGTCCAATACTGTTTGTCATCGTTAACGTCAAATCCACTGGTTCTGCCAATCGATAAATAATCGCAGTTTGATCGTTCGCAGGGTTTGGAGAAAGCTGAATAGACTGATCGAAATTCAAATCATTTGTATTGACAGACGATTCTACAACAATAGTTTCTAACACTTCATCTACGCAGCCAGAAACATCGGTTATCGTTACGGTATAAGTTTCGGCAACCAAGTCGGTAATTGTACTAGTCGTTTCCCCATTGCTCCACAGGTAGGTATACTCTCCTGAACCATCTGCTACCATTACGCTAGCTTCACCATTTCCAGGAATGGTTTCATTTACAGAAGAAGTAGTTACATCTAAATCATCATAGTCATCAAGAAGGGTTACTTCTAAGGAAGTTCCGGTGATGATACAACCATCAGTGAAAGATAAGCTAGCAAGCAAAACGTCACCTACCGTATCAACGCCTCCTCCATAAACAATCGGAGTCATGTAGTAAACTCCAGGGTCCAGATTATTAGCGCCATCTGCATGTGTATAAAGAATATCATACTCGTTTGCTTGAAGCCCAAATGTACCAAAGAAACTAGTCTCGTTAAAAGGATTCTCCGACCCACTCACATCTTCTGTGAAAATGCCCCAGATGAAACCAGCAAAAGGAGTTAAAGGAACTACAGTTCCGTCGATTGCTATTTCTAAATTTTCATCTAAGCAAATACTATTATTTACTATCGTAGCATCATTCAGATTGATGTCGTCACAGGTGACTTGATTTACGAGTGTAAACTCAATGCAGTAATCTCCATCAGATCCCGCGAAACCATCTACTAAAATAAAATAGGTCACGCCTTCTTCTGTCAAAAAGTCTAAACCAGCGGGGAAAGGACCTGTTGGTGGTGTTCCAGCTACGTCTTCATTACAAGCAACAGGTATCAGATCTGTACAATCGGTTCCGCTGTAAATAGCAATCTGTGTATCTCCAAAGTCAATATAATCTTCGACATTTCCTCCACAGTCAGTGGTTAGAATAGAGTACAGCTCACCATCGCCAGTGAAAGTAAACCATTGTGTGTTGTCTAATGAAGGAGCACTTCCACTACCATCTGGTTCGCCAAAACATTCCCATCCTTCGGTAGGATCATTGGTTCCTACTGTTGCGTCTACATTGTTGAAAACTGGAGAAGTTTGAGGAACTCCAGCTTCTCCTCCTAGTAGATCATTTAAATCTGTAGCTATATCACAATCGTCAGAAGCCATCGCAGCCGTAGTGACTAATCGGAAGTGGTAACTGTCATTAGCATTTAATGTCCAGTTTGTTCCGTCAAATACATAACTTCTTTGAGACGTAGCTGGGGTAGATTGAGTCAGAAATGTAGTGCCAGTAGCAATATAGCCCATGAAAACATCTCCGTTAATATTGGATAATTCAGCGGCATATGCAGATAAGTCAATTCGAGTCATTGGGCTGGTTTCGACTAAATTGGCCTCTGGAGTAACCATAAATGGGGTAATCAAATCTGCACCAGGCAGGCCATTGTCATTGGCCCAGATATGAAATTCCATATCATCGTTAGGATTGTTCTGATCCGTGTAGTTTCTTATCAAAGCGTACACAATATCATTTCCATATAAAGAAAAACGAACGGCAGCTCCAGTCAAATTATCTGCATTATCTACACCAATACCATTGATGAAATCAGTAAATCCATTGTCATAAAATACATGATTTCCATCAATATATCTTCCAGTGTCTGTTGTAGCCACATTGTTATTAGAAGAAGCATCAATTGCTTCGATATAGTACTCGACCTGTGCCCCTGCTTCTTGTGCAGGTATTGTGTATTGCCAGACATCAGGAGCGAGGTTATCTCCTGCTACCGATATTTCGGAACCTCCATCAACTGAGTAATACAAAGTCGTTGAGGAGATATCAGATACATCAATTGTCTCTGCAATCAAATCTATATCTCCCAACATACTTTGGTAAAGTCTAGGCGGTGAATGCAGTATTAGAGGCGCAGAATTGTCTATGTCACTGGTGATTATTTCAACATCGTCAATATAAATTCCATCTACCGCAAATCCCTGATCAGAGAAGAATCTGAAACGGATTTTAACATCGTTATTACCTACGAAGCCTCCAAGGCTATAGTTGTATTCTACCCAAGGAGATAAATTACCTTGTCCAAAGATAGCAGCTAATTCTACCCAGGTGATACCTCCATCGGAGCTGGCTTCCACATAGCAGTAATCAAAGTTACCATCTTCGATATCGTAAATGGCAGAGAATTTCAATTCTGCATCCAAGGCAGTTGTCATGTCGATACCTGTAGCTAGTGTCGCAGAAATGTTTACAAGATTAGCGTAATCCCCTCCGGGGCTGTCTGTAAGGGAGTTGTCAGGAGAGTTGGATTGAGCGGAGGTAATTCCCTAGGCACCTTCCAAGTCCCAGTTTGCGGTACCATTCTCAAAGTCGTCTGAAAACACAGTGGTTTGAGCGAACATTGAATGTTGTACCATGAAAAGAGAAAAGATTAGTAGAAGTACTTTTTTCATATTTAGTGATTTAGTGGTAAGAAATATTCTTTGTTTCTATAAAAGAAAGTATTGAAGTTGTTTAAGAATTCAATGAGCAGTTGAGAAATAGAGATTTGACTTCAAATCAAAGCTCTTTTGGGAGCGCATAGCAGCGCTACGGGCGAGCAAAAAGCTGAAGAGTTGGAGCTAAAGATCATTTCGTAAACATTCTT
>JBGCDT010000369.1:0-2524 GCA_045105695.1 Saprospiraceae bacterium
CTTCTTAACTTAACGACATTGGGTCAGGAGACCTTTATTTCACAGTATGTTTCCGAGGAAAGGTCTCCTGACCTCTTTCCGACAAAACCTGACATCTTTATCGGTTCTGTAAAAATCTTTTGTTGCTAACTGCTGTAGATATATGAAATTTTAAGCTTGGCACTTGCAGAATTATTGGTACCTGTTTCCATTTGGGAAGAAGCTTGGATTAATTATAATACCAATGTAAGCATCCGAGCAAGTACACGTTGTGATTTACGGGATTAAAGATTCAAAATTTTCAAAATGTGAATCAGCGAGTGTTTGTAGAGAGTTATAGAGCCAATCATTTGGGTTCATGTTTTTTGCTTTACATGTAGCGAAGAATGAATACATCATGGCAATTCGTTGACCTGCATCATGGCTTCCTGCAAACATGTAATTCTTTCGTCCCAAGGCCAGAGGTCTGATCATATTTTCTACTAAATTATTGTCAACTTGTAAGTCTCCTGCATAGGTTACCGCTATTAGCTTATGATATTGATTTTGAAAATAACGCATGGCCTTTCCTATTCTACTTTTTGGAAGGGCTGTAATACTTTGCTGTTCACACCATTCTTTGAGTGATTGCAGTTTAGGAACTATATGTTCTTGTCTTAAAATATAGCGTTCTTCTTTACTTAAGGGCTTCCATGTACGTTCAAGGTCATAGATATCTCCAATTACTTGTAAAGCATGATTTGCTTTTGTCTTATCATTGTCCAGTGCTTCAAAGAAATAGCGTCGCGCATGAGCTAGACACCCGACTAGTTCAATACCTTCTTTACAACCTATTTTATCATACACCGTATAGCCATCACATTGCAGGTAGCCTTTATAGTCCGCTAAGAACTCCTTAGGACCTTGCATACCTCTTCCTTTACGATAGTTGAATACTACCGTTTTGTTCAGTGGATTTACATACACCCACTGGTACCCTTGATGAGTTTGTTTTTTCTTTTCGCTTTGTAATACTTTGATCGGTGATTCGTCAACTTGGATATATGAACTGGCCCTGATTTGATTGACCATTTGATCATATACAGGCTTCAATAATGTACAACAAGCAACAAACCAATCATTAATTGTGGAGGAACTCACTTGCCAATCAAAATCTCGTTTAAATCGCTTGATTTGTCTATAGAATGGAAGGTGATCTACAAACTTAGATACCATAATGTGAGACAACAAACTTCCCTCAGCTATACATTTATGGATTGGACGCTTAGGCATAGGGGCAATTAATACTCCCTGACCATCTACCTTTTGATACTTTGGCCGTATTGTACGGACCAATACTAAACTTGCAGGCGTATATTTTAAAGTCTCTGTGATCTCAGAACCGATCTGCTTTAGCCCCTCGGTACTTTGCTCAGGCTCTAAAATCACTTCGTCAACTGGAAGGTGCTCAGGAAGCTTATTCCTTCCAGGGTGCTTTTTGTTCGTCCTTGTATAGGAGATCTGTTGCTTTGGCCCTTCAAGGTCGGCTGATGGATCAACCTGTTCCTGTTGGCCAAACAGATTGAGTTGATTTACATCCAACTCACTTTTATAGCGTTCTGACTTAGACCCGAAAATCATTTTTCTAAGGTAAGCCAACTCTGCTTTTAGCACGGCATTTTCCGCTTCTTTCTGCGCTATTATTTGATCTTTACTCACTATTAAAAGTAAGCATTTTTTACCTTTTTTATCCTCTTTGAAACCTCCTTTTTTGTTCTATCTTCTCCCATTTTATACCTCGTAGAATAGACCAAAAGTGATCCCATTTTATCTGGTAATCACTACCATCTTTAGTTACTATTGGATGGTCAAATGTTCCTTTTTCCAATCGTTTGTAGTAAATGGAAAATCCGTCCCCTTCCCAAAGTAGAACTTTGATCCTATTTCTTGCTCCATTGATAAAAACATAAGCACATCTGTCCAATGGGTTCTTGCCTAAGTGGTTGGTGACTAGACCTGAAAGTCCATCAAACCCTTTTCTCATATCTACTGATACATCACATAAATAATATGTGCAGTGTTCGCTCAAGCCTATCATATCGGTATTTCTATGATGCTACCATATGAAGTAGTTATTTTGATGACACGGTCTGATGATTTAGGAATAAAAGGTTGATGCTCAAGTTTAGTGAATTTTAACTTCGGAATACCTGAGTTCCTTTTCCTTATCTGCAAAGCTTTACGAAGCTTGTATTTCACCTTTTCTCTATCCTCACCTCTTTGCTGTGCAAACACGAAGACAGATTGCTTCGATTTCTCATATTCAGCTCTGAACTCTAACAATGATTCTTCTTCTGTCATTTTTTTTTGACAAAGCTAGTATCTCTCATTCATTCAGAAAAGATGCATTTGCTCGGATGCTTACAATAATCAAAATCTTTTCAATTTCTTAATCCTTTATCGTATCCATTCTGCTTGGCCTTTTTTTTCTGTGCAATCACACAACGGCGATCAAACGAAATTGCTTTTGTACTCAATTATTTATTCAATTGCATCAGCAGCTTTT
>JBGCDT010000370.1:0-11136 GCA_045105695.1 Saprospiraceae bacterium
TAACCTTTTAGGGTAAAAAAGTGATAAGCATCTGCACATTGTGCAAGCATCCAAACCAGATGAAATCGCCAAGCTGTATTTTCCAATTGTATAAATTTCTCTCCATCATAAGGATGAATTTCTATTGCTAGGCCGTACTTATTGGCCAGTTCCAAAATTGGCCTCGTCTCCGGGTCGAAGATGCAACGCCAGGTTCCTACGGAGTCCATATAATGTGTAGGTAGACAAAGCACTTTCAGATTTAGTTTTTCTACACAACGTTCGATTTCCCACAGAGCAGATTTCACAAACGCAGCGTGTATCACAAAACCACAAGTAAATTTATCAGGATGTTTTTCCTGAACAGAGGCATTGAAATCATTTTGAAAACGAAGCACTCCCTTCATCTCTTCATAGCGTAGGCCGTTGCCATATAACTGTGAAAGATTCAGAACAACGGCATGGTCAATTTTGTTTTTTTCCATCCACTCCAACTTCTCATTTAGGAAAAAACTAGAATCGGTTACGGGCCTTTTCCAGTTCTTTTGCAACATGTACTGACGGTCCTCATCCACCCAAAAGATCTCCTGATCCTTCATGAATTTTGGAATCTCCTCAGGGTAGG
This sequence comes from Saprospiraceae bacterium, assembly GCA_045105695.1. Lineage (GTDB taxonomy): Bacteria > Bacteroidota > Bacteroidia > Chitinophagales > Saprospiraceae > CALGLS01. The sequence continues at coordinate 605 of JBGCDT010000370.1, forward strand.
GAAGCAGATGCGAATGGCCATTGATGCGGTAGGTAAGTGGCGGTATTGGATTTTTCATTTGCATTATTTTTTTGATAAGGGGTTGACGGAAATCAAGTGACAGATGTTTATGTTTACCGGTTTCTTACCAATCTTTTTTCTGCGTAAAATGAAAACTTAATTCTTTCTGCACGTCTTCTGGTAGCGGAGGTAATTCAGAGCGTGGAATTAATAAGGTTGAAATGTTGTGCAAGTCTTTGAAGATGTGATTATGGGTTGCTGTTTTTTCTAAATAGTCATGACCAGAAGAACCACCCGTTCCGATTTTTCGACCGAGCATACGCATGACCATTTGTGAGTGGCGATATCTCCAAGTGGTTAGCAATTCGTCAATGTCTACCAAGCAAATTAGAAAGCGATAAGGCATTTGTAACAATGGTTCTTCATTGTATAAATTAATCATCAGCGCAGCCAAGGTAGCATTGTAACTAAGTCGTTGTTTTCCTTCATCGACCATTTGCTTGTGAACATCTGGATTTAGTATGGACTCGAAATAGGTATCTGTAGAACCCATCATTTTCAAGCGCATTTCTTTCTCCTTTTCAGAAAGGTATTCAGAAGCACGGATGGCTGCCGCTTCTTTTTCAACCATGCGTTCTACAGATTCTTTGTAGTATTTTAGGAATTGAAAATCACCAAATTTTAAGAAAGGCGTTCGCTCCAACCACTCTTCCACGCATTTAAATAAGTTTTTGTTTTTACGAATATCATCTAACTCTGCGGCTTGTTCTTCATTGAAAAAAGAAGCGTAGTGATGATTGCCATAAGTGACTCTGGTGTCCTCTGGGAGGCCCAGCATATTTTCTACTTTTCTAAATTGATAACTCTGAAAACCAGAAGCTGGGAAGAGGTAATTTCTAAAATCAAGGAAATCCAAGGGAGTCATGGTTTCTATGATTGGGATATGCTCTACGAGGAGTTTGAATATCTTGATGACACGATTGAGGCGAGAAATGGCCGTTCCGAAGTTGCGCTCATCTACATCATTGGTATTGAACATTTCAACGACCGATTCCAGCTCATGTAAGATTTGCTTGAACCAAATTTCATAACTCTGATGAACGATGATGAAAAGCATTTCTTCATGTGCAGGCGTTTTGTCCAGCTCAGCGCTGCGTAGTTTTTGAGCACCAAGGATTTCATCAAGTTTGAGATAACTTTGATAGTGTATGGTGCTGTATTTTTTTTGGTCTTTCATTTTTTGGATGGTTACTAGTTTTGAAAAGTATGTTTTCTAAACTGTCTGACGATATAGGCCAGTCAGGCAATGCAATTAATAGGTCGAATTAAATTCTAGGAACTCTTGTGGTTGCGAACAACCTTTTGATGCTGTATCTACCACTGCCGTTGACGTAGACCATTAAGAGCCCACCAATGATGGCGATGTTTTTCATAAATAAAATAGATTGCTCTCGTTGAATTTCAATTGGATCATTCCACCAAGAGTGGATAATAAAAGTAGATGGAATGTAAAATAACAAAAGCAGAATAGCCCCAAATCCAGAGCGATAACCGGTAAGTAAAAGTGCTCCTCCGACGATCATTAAAATGATGGCAGCAACTAAGAAAAAGTCTTGTGCAAAAGTAATGTTATAACCATCCATTGCTGCCTTGGTCGCTTGATAATGAGCGATAGAATCCCAGGCTTCCCAGAGGAAAATCAGTGCTAAACATATACGAGCAATTAAATCTACAATATCTTTCATAGTCCTTTTTAAAACCTTTAATTCACGAGTCAGACTGCCACTTAAGGATTCAGTTCTTCCCCACAATATTTACAATAATCAGCGTCCGTATCATGTCCATCTTTTGTGCAGTAACGGCAACTTTGCGTGGATACTAGTTTGTTTCTTCGTTCTTCTTCCTCTCGTGATTCTTTTACCAACTCCGCAGATACTATTCCTGTAGGCACAGCGATGACTGCATAGCCCATAATCATGACAATGGCTGCTAGGAATTGTCCAAATTCTGTCTTCGGTGCAATGTCACCATAGCCAACGGTCGTAATCGTTACTACTGCCCAATAAATACTTCGGGGAATACTTGTAAAGTCAGTGTTAGATTCTCCTTCAACCAAGTACATTACTGAGCCTATGATAATTACGCAGAGCAAAATGAAGACTAAGAAAACAGTGATTTTATTTCTACTGGATTTTAAAGCATTCAAGATGATAGTGCTCTCTTTTAAGAACTTCGTTAGTTTGAAGATTCTAAAAACCCTCAATAACCTAAGTGCGCGAATAACCATCAAGTATTGCGTTCCTGCAAAGATCAAACTCAGGTAAGTTGGAAGAATAGAAAGGAGGTCTACAATACCGAAAAAGCTTCCAGCATATTTAATCGGTTTGTAAACACAGTAAAGTCGTAAGATGTATTCTATGGTAAAGAAAATGGTAAGCACCCATTCTAGAACATACAGTGAGGCAGAGAATTGATTATTAATTTCCTGCACGGATTCCAGCATTACAGCAATCACACTAACAACAATCGCAATCAGGAGCGCCACATCAAAAACCTTCCCGGCAGGCGTATCTGCCTCGAAGATGAGTTCGTGGATTTTCTCTCTGAGAGGGCTAAAACCTGCCTTGTGATTTCTTGCCATTTGCTTACACTGAATTTTTCGTAAATGTATGGAAAAATGTTGGCTCTTTAACACTTCTAAGGAGATAGAAAACTGGATAGGAAAATGCGGAATCATTAGCCTTTCTTGAAATTTTATGCTGTAGACATATCCAGATATTTAATAATGTTTCTTAACTTGCATTTCTGTGTGCTGTTCTCCATGAATTGCAAACAAAACGAATTATTTTCCCACAACACAACCACACTAAGCATGACTAAGCAGATTAAAGCCGTAATCGTTGAGGACGAACTCAAGGGCCTCAACAACCTAAAAAACCTTCTTTCTAAATATTGTAAAAACGTAAGCGTCATTGGTGAAGCCAATTCCATAGAAGATGGATTCAAATTGCTTTCTGATAAAAAGGACGAAGTAAATGTTGCCTTTTTGGATATCAATTTACCAGATGGACTGGTTTTTCAAATGCTCAATCGCTTAGAAGATGCCGGAGCAGTCTCATTCGAAATTATCTTTGTAACTTCTTATCAGCACTTTGCCATCAAAGCTTGTCAGTATAGCTCTATTGGTTATGTATTGAAACCCATCGATCCAGATGAACTCATGGAAGCGGTCAGCCGCGTTCGAGTAGGAAAGGAGAGTCACAGTGGCAGACGGATTGGCATGTTCAATGACATCATGAACAGCAACCGACCGAACCCTTTTGAGAAGATGAGTATCTCAGCATTAGACGGTATGTACTTCATTAACATCAAAGATATTTTGCGTTGTGAAGCAGAAGATAATTACACACATATTTTCATGCGAAATGGAGAAAAACTAACAGCTTCAAAGACCATAAAGCACTACGAAGAAATGCTTTCGGACGTTAACTTTTACCGGGTTCATAAATCGCACTTGGTGAATTTGAACTATATGCGAAAGTTTGTGAAAGGTGATGGAGGTTATCTAATTATGGATGATGCGAAGAAGATAGAGGTGTCTAGACGGAGGAGACCGGCGTTTATGGAGAAGTTAAAGGTCATGCAAGAAGAGATTTAGGAATGTGGGGATTTGAATGTTTTACCCTCGTTTTGGCTGTTTTGATGTTATAGTTACCAGTTTTAAGTTAAAAAATAACATTTATCATTTCCTTAAAGAATTAACTTTCAAAAGGCTGTTTTTGTGGTAAGGTTCTGATAAACAGTGAGATACATTTGTTTTGTAATTTAGATGTGATCTTGAAGGCTTCATTTACCATTTTTTTTGTAAAACTGTTTTTGCTCGTCTAAGTAGAAAAGGCTATTTTTACAGAAGAGAAAACGGGAGGTAATCCCGAAATTTGAAGCACAAAGTCCCGATAACTTATTTTACAAACATAAACAAACATCTTGCAATGGGGAGCAAAAAAAACAACACGAAGTTGTCCGATCTAAAGTTCGGTCAAGACCCCCAGAATCTTAATGACAAAGACATGTCTAAATTCCAGGGTGGTAAAATCAAAAGAAATACTAAATGGAACGGCTGCGGTGATTTCGTACCACTCTAGCAAATTCCATTTCAAATAAAAAACAAATTGGCTGCATTTTATGATGTGGCCTTTTTTGATGGGACAAAGTAGGGAGATAAGGTGGATGAGGAGATGAGGTTGATGAGGTCTCTCTCGAAAGTAGATATATTTAGAGGATCGTATCGTTTTTAAGTACATATTATTTTTTTTACCTTATCAACCTTATCAACCTTATCAACCTTATCAACCTTATCAACCTTATCAACCTTATCAACCTTATCAACCTTATCAACCTTATCAACCTTATCAACCTTATCAACCTTATCAACCTTATCAACCTTCTTCAAAAAAAATGATCGCATCCTTAGCAGATACCGCTTCCGAAAATCTCAAGAAGATTGAACTGCAGCTCAGCCGCCTCAAGGACGAGCAGCAGCGCATGGTATTGCTAGATCAGCTTGCAGAGTATTATGCTTTTACGGACTGTGCGAAAGCGCAGCGATATTTAGCGGAACTGAAAAAAATCCTAATCGTAAAATCAAACGCAGATTATCAGTTTAGTTACCACAACAATATGGCCTTCGTAGAGAATCAACTTTACAATTTCTACTTAGCCGAAGAACATTATCAAAAAGCCATTGCAATCCTCGAGGACATAGGAACAGTGAAGCAACAAGCGGAGGCTTACATTGATTATGCAGGAACATTGATTAATCTAAGAAACTTTGAAGAAGCTAATAAGTGGTTGGAAAAAGCAAAAACACTTTTGGTTGATTTTCCAGATGCTAGTTTAGAGTCCCGGATTATCTGTCGTGAAGGGTCCATTAATCTGATTTATAGAAATTACCCGGAAGCCATTGAACAGTTCTTGGAATCAGATAAGCAGATCAACGCACTGGTATCTCCACTAACAGTAAAAGATTACTACTTCAAAACCATCATTCATTCCAGCCTTGGGAAGATTTATGAAGATAGTGAAGAACATGAACGTTCTGTAAAGGCGTATCTGAATGTCATAAATTGGTGCGAGACTTTAGGTATGCGAACCCGACTCAGTTGGCACTATCTCAATGTGGGGAATGGCTACATGGCTTTACACGAACCAGAGAATGCAGAACTGTATTTTAAAAAGTCGTTAAAGATAAAAGACGACATGAGTCAGGACGCAAGAGCAGCAGCTTATGCAAATTTAGGTTCCTGTTATTTGTCTAAAGAATTATACAAGGAGGCACTTCTGCTGATTAAAAAAGCAGAGTCGTTATATCGCGAAAAGTCAGATACAGATTACGCGAATTTTGCTGAACTAGAAAGTCGAAAAGCCAAAATTGCTGTAGCCGAAAAGAAGTGGAAGAAGGCCGAGAAGCATATGAAGAAGGCCTATGAAAATGCTTGGCTGGCTAAAGATTATAAGCGACTTTCGGCCATCTGTCAGGAGATCGCTACTTATTATGCAGATCAGGAGAACTACGAAGATGCCTACGATTATCTGGTTTTGCATGGTCAGATGGAGGAGCAAAGAATAGCGGAAATGAATCGTCGCTTGATTATGGAAATGGAGGTCAAATACGAAGCAGATAAGAAACGACAAGAGGCCGAAGTATTGAAATTACAAGCTGTTGGTCTACAATTAAAAGCGCTCCGAGCGCAAATGAATCCGCATTTTATTTACAATGCATTGAATGCGATTCAAAATTACATTACATCAAATGATCTAAGTTCTGCAACAAAGTACCTGGCCATATTCGCTCGTCTGATGCGCCAAAGTTTGGAGCTCTCTGATATGGAATATATCCCTTTAGAAGATGAGTTAGAATTTTTGGAAAACTATCTCTTCATTAATCAGCAGTTGCGCTTTGAATCGAAATTGGATTACGATATTCAAGTGGATGATGAGATAGAGGATGATATCATGGGCCTTCCGGCAATGATTGTTCAACCTTATGTAGAAAATGCTTTGGAGCATGGCCTCCGTTCTATCTCAAATGGAAAACTCACTATCGAGTTTATACTTATAGATGATGATACGATCCAGTGCATTGTTCAGGATAATGGCGTTGGAAGAGAAAAGGCAAAGACTTTTAAAGAGGACAATCCTCAGCCTTCTGGGCATCGATCTATGGGGACAGCTATCACGGAGAAACGACTCGACATCATTGCTAAAAGTAAACACAACAAAGAGATGTTTGTGAAAACCATTGATCTGTTCAGTGAGCAAGGAGAGGCTACTGGAACTCGTGTAGAGATTCTGATACCGATTGTGATTATTCAGAAATAGGTTTTGAAGTCTTTAGGAGTTGGTCTTTTGTCTTTGGTACCCTCAGTTTGCGAATTAAGTTCACCAAAGACGCTAAAACATATATTAAAATTTTACCATACCCTAAGCCAAACCGACCGTTTACCGCTAAGGACGGGCGTTGGCTAAAACGAGCTTTCATATGATGATTACTCCGTATATCTTTGGCCTAGTTTTCTCATAGTATGTTTGTTTAATCTTCCTGCATCTTGCTCCCTCCTGAGATGCAGGGATTTTTTTCTCTCGACCAACGAACATAGAGAAATATCTGAAACACTAGCATAAAACAAGATTGTCCTCCCCATTCTATGACCGCTTTCTAAAAAGAAACGACCGGTAACCCCTTTCTTTGACCCATTCCCTAATTAGCCATAATTCATAGCGAGAAGCTGCCGTATATTGCGCCTAGTTTTCTCATAGTATGTTTAATTTTCCTGCACCTTTTTTTCCCTTCTGGGGTGCAGGAATTTTTTTTGCCCATAGGTGATCTGCTTTTTAATCTAGTATCTCATCACCAGAGATCAACATACTGACTGCTGCTTCATCCAAACACCGCACTTCCGTTCAAACTGCTACCACTCTCTAAAACACCATAAAAAGACATTATAGAACAATTACATTTGTACTGTGTAGTTTTCTCATAGTATATGTACTCCCGCATTCATCAGCCTCCGAATGTGGGAGTCTTTTTTTGTAGAGGAACTTTTTACTATTTATCAGAGTTCTGTTTTTGAATTAAATAAAAATTAGAATGAACTTAAGAACTGAGAATTACACCCATCAACAAACAGAGATCCCACAAGAAGGCAGTCACATCCTCACCCAGCAGATAGAGGAATACCTAGTTGTTTACCAAGCCTACAATCCCTTAATTGCTGAATACGCAGTAAAACATCAAACCTTTGGTGGAAATCATTATAGCTATGAGCGGATGTCTTGGATTAAGCCTAATTTTTTGTGGATGATGTATAGATGTGGCTGGTGTGAGAAGGTGAATCAGGAAAGAACGTTAGCAATTTGGATAAAGCAGAAAGACTTTGACTTAATTTTATCAGAGGCTGTTCATTCTTCTTTCCAGGAGGACATTTATAAAACACATGCGAACTGGAAAGAAACATTAAATACTAGTGAAGTTCGATTGCAATGGGATCCAGATCATGATCCATTCGGAGCTAAGGAAGAACGAAGAGCCATTCAACTTGGAATTAAAGGAGAGCTATTAAAACAGTTTGGTAAACAAATGATTCATAAAATTGAGGACATCACAGATTTTGTAAAAGAGCAAAAGAAGAGACTTGATACAGAAGGTATAGATAAATTGATCGTTCCCGTTGAAAGAGTTTATAAACCTATGAATATCGAAATATTAGAAAGAATAGGGCTTAGCTAGTTACTTTACAGAAGAGAAATAGAAGTCAGTTGGCCACAGAAAAAGCTTTTCGCAACCGCTCCCCATCTCCATCCACCAAGGTAAGGACATGTTCTCCTTTTGAAGGAGCTAACTCTAGTTCATGAAAGCTTTCCGTTTTCCCAACGTACTCTTCATCTAAATGCCAATAGACCGTTGCCGCTTCTTCCCGATGTGTAACTTTGAAAACCACTTTACTTCGTTGTCCATTCAAATCAATAGGAATGTAAACCTCTGAAAAGTTCTTAGGATGAATAAACTGCATTGCATTGCTAACAATACGCTTACGTGTGGACAAACAATCTGATCGGTAGGCTGGTGGCTGTTCATAATTTGGCGTAACGGACAGATAGTAATGCTCTTCCAAAGGCGGTAGCACAAACCAAGGACGCCTAATCATATTCGCTACAGATTCGCATTGATCCGTCACCTGAAACGCTTCTAATGGATCTAAATACAAGAGCTTATGGAAAGGACAAGCCTTTGCCTTTAATCCGCTCAGAGGGGCTAAAATTGTATCCGTCTGACAAAGCTCGGTAGCTCGGTAACCGCTTTGTTTACAAACTGCAATATCTGCTAACTCATCATATGGCGTCGTAAACCAATCTGCATTTCCCAACTGAGCCATCACATCAAAAAGCAAGGGACCAGCGGCTTTCACACCAATCAGTCCCGGACGACCTTCACCATCTGCATTGCCGACCCAAACGCCTACCGCATAACGGCCATCAATCCCCACTGCCCAGGCATCTCGAAATCCAAAACTAGTTCCTGTTTTCCAAGCCACTTTTTTATTGGATTGAAACAACTGCCAATCGCCTTCCGAGTTTGGTCGTCGCACTTTCTTCATTACTTCAAAGGTTTGCCAGATGGAAGCAGCGGATAATTTAACTGGCGTTTTTGATAGCTTTTCTTTAGAACTTTTTTCTATCTTTTTAGCGAAAGCATAATGCGGCGAACGATAATCGAAAGGATCATATCTGCCATCGAATTGATGAAAATGAGACAGACTTCTAGCCATAGAAGTATAGGCATTCGTTATGTCCCAAAGACTTGCCTCTGCTCCTCCGAGGATAATGGTAAGGCCGTAATGCTCTGCTGATTTATTGATCGTGTTCAGTCCCAGACTTTTCAAGCCAAAGTGAAATTTTTCCAATCCATAATCCTGCAAAGCTCTGACAAAAGGAATATTCAGGGAACGAACCAGTGCTTCATTCGCAGGAATCACGCCTTGATAAGTATCATAAAAGTTCAGCGGGCGATAGCCGTTGATGCGCGTTGGTACATCCGGAAGTATACTGTTAGGTAGGATATTTCCATGGTGCAAAAGTTGCGCGTAGAGAAAGGGTTTAAGGATGCTTCCTGTGCTTCTGGCGGCTGGAATGATATCAACGGACTGTCCATGTTCAGCTCCTGCATTTGGAGCGTTTCCGACGTAGCTCTTTACGGCTCCTGTCTCGATGTCTAAAACCAGAATGGCTAAATTATGTACGCCATTGCCCGCCCACTTGCGATGATGATCCTTTGCGATAGCAAGACAACGTTCTTGTAAATTTCGATCAATGGTAGTTCGTAGCCGGGGCATGTAAGATTCTTGTTGGGAGAAGTCTTTGGCGAAGCGATCCAACAGATGTGGAGCTAGCTGTGGGAGTGGCAATGGCTTTTCGGGGAGTGGTTCTGCTTTCGCTAAATCCGCTGTATTCGTAGCTATTATTTGTAAACTGTCCAGGCGATCAAGTAGTCGATTTCGTTTCGCCAAAAGAGCCGCTCTGTTTCTGCCAGGATGAATGAGTGCAGGGCTGTTGGGCAGCACAGCTAAGGTCGTTGCTTCGCCCCAGGAGAGCTGCGAAGGATCTTTTCCAAAGTACCGCCAGGCCGCTGCTTCGAGTCCTACTACGTTTCCGCCAAAGGGAGCATGTCCGCTATACAAAGAAAGTATTTCAGTTTTACTAAAACGCCATTCTAAGCGCGTCGCCATTACCACTTCTATCATTTTCTGAATCAGCGTTCTAGGTTTGTCTTTTCGCGCCAAGCGAATCACTTGCATCGTTAGAGTACTTCCTCCACTGACGACTTTCCCTGCTTTTATGTTTTGCTGGAAAGCCCGTAACAATGCTCTTACATCTACTCCCCAATGACTCTGAAATCGTTTGTCCTCAAAGGTCATCAATGCCGTAGCAAACTTGGAAGGAATGCTATCTGACTTTGGAAAACGCCACTGTCCGTCTTTGGCAATCCTGGCTCCGAGTAAGCGACCCTCGCTGTCTTCGATGACGGTGGAGTAGGGAGCCTTGAATAATGGTTTTGGTAAGCAGAAGAAGTACAAGAGGAGGAAGAGCAGTCCGAAGAGTATGGGGATTTTTTTGCTCATGTTAATCTGCAGTTGACTTTTTGCAATTGGCAGTTAACTTCCCTCTATCTGCGATTTTATCCGCGATAGAGGGAAGTTAAAAGTTAATCATTAAAAGTTTGAGTTGGTGTTAGCTTTTCAAAACCGCCTCAATATCAGCAATCAACTGCTGCCCCTCCGTAGAAAACCGCTTCAGTGATTCAGGATCTTCCTGCGCCATAATCAAAAACATAAAGTTGTCTGCCATTACTTCGTCTGGATGAATAATGTAGTTTGTATTGTCTTTGATCTGTCTGTAGAAATCAGCAAGTTGATTTTGTTCTAACACGGTGCTTCCGTCGTTATTGCTGTGGACTTTTATCAGCTTAGAATAAG
>JBGCDT010000371.1:0-3125 GCA_045105695.1 Saprospiraceae bacterium
TTACAAACTTATTATCTGAAAAAGAAGTTGGAGAAAAAGTCGATTTCAATAAGTATTTACTATCAGGATCTAAATCATAGATGATCTTCAGTAATCCTTTGTTTTGCATCAACATGGTGAAGGCTGGATTCAGAATGATCGTATGTTCGTTTTGCACTAAGTTGTCCAGGATTTCAAATAACTCTGGTTCTTCAAAAAGAATGAAATCCCAGGGAATCATTTTAAACCAAAAATCATAACGTCGAAAGTTCTCTTCTCCAAATTCTACATACACGCCATCATCCTTTGCAAAGATGACATCTTCCAGTTCTATAATTTGAATGTCTTCAAAACCAGCCAACTCCGCTGCTCTTGCAATGAGTTCTACATTAAGTTCGTCCTCTTCATAACCCATGGTAGATAACAATAAACTTCCGGTTTTATCAGGATACGTTTTAAGCATACTTTCAAAACGCTCAACGAGCCCTGGAAGTAGATCATTAAAAGGATCACCTGGAAGCTCCTCTTTTTCATCTTCCCAGTAAGCTTCTTGAATCATAGCCGTCTCCGGCATCAGGGAACAAGTATCCGCATTGAATTCTAATAACTTAGGAAAAGGCAATTCATCCAAGCCACCTGCAAAGTCAAAACGCCCCACTAAGTGCAGGTGCATTTCATTTTCGATAGAATACCGAAGTAGCGGAACAGCCATCTCAGGAATCTTCAATTCTGCCCACAGGTTTTCATCAGCCACTTTTTGAATGGCTTTTTCAAATAAACTGTAAACAGATACTGCCGCCTCCTGAAGCGCATCTGCCTCACCAGGCAATACTCGAAGAAAAGCATCGCTGAGGTATTCTACATTTTCACCTGTAGCAAACCATTGCAAACCCATTTCTTTGAGCATGCCGAAGTGAACTGGAACTGTTTTATAAATTCTATTATCCACCGTATGATCTTGTAGATTTACCAGAGCCGTAGCCTGATTTGCCAGCAGGTTTTGCACGTCTTGTTCTAGTCGCAGTGCTACGCATTTTTTTACCAGCGTTGTTGTTTACTTTGTTGTAAGTTTTTTGATCCATGTAGGCAGATGATCGAACAGGAGAGGACATAGAGCGACCCATCATGTAACCAAAGAAGCCGTAAGAAGCAGCGCGCATCAATGATCTGTTTCGAGGGGAAGTTCCTTCATTGGCAGCCATCAATTGTACTTCTGCTAGAGTGAAAGTATCAATCGTAGAGTCCATGTATTTTGCTACGATGTAGCTATCCTCAGTAGACGCCAAGGTGATTTCATCTTCAATTTTAAAGGTCTCTGGTTGTACCTCCTGAAGGATGGTTGCGATACCTTGTGATGGAATTTCTACTTCTTCATATTGCACTTCCTCAGTTGTTGGCGATGCAATGAAAAAGCTGTAAATGAAATAAAAAGCGATTAGGGCATAAAAGCCGTACTTCAATTTTTGTCCAGTGGACATTTCTTCGTTGCTCATATTTTTATTTTAGTTTTGAAATAATGGGTTAAAGATATTAATCTTTTACGAACGCTTTATACGGAAAGGATAATATGAGAAATAGTATCTTTGCAATCCTAAATTTTGAAAACGTGTTAAACATATTCGGAAAGAATCCAGAGAAACTTTCAGCGAAGCTATGACTAATACCAACCAACGTCAGGAGACGATCTTTTTCTTTATTGCTGTTTTTATTGCAGGGCTTTGCTCTTTGATTTATGAGCTGTTGATTAGCACGACTTCTTCTTATTTTCTGGGAGACTCGGTAAAACAATTTTCCTTGACCATCGGTATTTACATGGCTGCGATGGGTGTAGGTTCTTATCTGACAAAATTTTTGAAAAAGGATTTATTAGAATGGTTTATCAAAATAGAAATGCTCCTCGGTTTTGTTGGAGGAGCTTCTGTCCCGATTCTATATTATGTATTTGATCAGACTTCTAGTGGAGAATATCAATTTGTGATGTTAGCCCTCACGGGGATCATTGGGGCTTTGACGGGTTTTGAAATACCCCTCTTAGTTCGGATTCTGAAAAAGTATTTCCCACTGCAATCGAATTTAGCTTACGTGCTAAGTTTGGATTACATCGGAGCTTTGGGCGCTACGCTGCTGTTTCCTTTTTTACTGTTGCCGTTCGTAGGAACATTTCGGACATCTATTCTTTTTGGAATGCTGAATATCGCATTGGGTTTTGTGACCTATCGTTTTTTCACTGGTAAGCTTTCGCTAAAAAAGAAAAACTGGTTGGAGTGGTTGGGGATTATTTGCATCGCTTTTTTCCTTATGTTATTCACCATGTCTAATCGTTTATTAACACACTGGGAAGATAGTTTTTACAACCACAGAATTGTCTACGCCAAGCAAACCCCTTATCAGAAATTAGTACTTACGCAAAACAGAGATGATCTGAAATTATACATCAATCGCATCATCCAATTTTCCTCAAAGGACGAATACCGTTACCACGAATCTTTGGCTGTAATACCATTGTTAGCAGCACCTTACAAAAAGAAGATTTTAATACTCGGAGGAGGCGAAGGCTTGTTGGCCAGAGAAGTTTTAAAATTCCAAAAAGTAGAATCCATAACCATTGTCGATCTCGATCCAGAGGTCTTTCGCATCGCCAAAGAAAACGTTCACCTAAAGGAACTCAACGAGGGAAGTCTTTCACATCCCAAGGTAACGCTAGTGGCTCAAGACGCCATGGCCTACCTCAAAGAAACCGACGAACAATACGATGTCATCCTAGCTGATCTACCAGATCCCTCAAATGAATCCGTTGCGAGAATGTATTCCACGATGTTTTACAGGTTGGTACAATCCAGACTAAGCGGCTACGGTGTTTTTGCAACTCAGGCCACCAGCGTATTTCATACGAATAACGCTTTTTGGAGCATCCAGGAAACGCTGGAGGAAAGCGGATTTGCAAAAGTACATTCCTACCATACTTATGTACCTTCGTTTGGCGACTGGGGGTTTCACCTAGCTGCAAACCATGAGGTCGATCCTACCAAGTACAAAGAAGAAGTTGCTACAAAATACTTAGATGCTTCGATTGTTCCGCAGTTGTTTCTTTTTGAAAAAGATGTTGCTAAGCCGGAAGATATTGAAGCGAATCGTTTGGACCAGCC
>JBGCDT010000372.1:0-15008 GCA_045105695.1 Saprospiraceae bacterium
TTACTCCTCCAGTAAGCAATTCCCCATGTGGAACTACAATCACAACTGGTGCGAATTCAATTACAATAGGTGGCTACAGCGAACCAATCGCTATCATCCAAATATTTGATTCAAGCTGGCAATTAGCATTTAGCTGTATGGGTGATGAATGTACGAACCCACTGACAGTTGACGGATTAGCTGATGGTACTTACTATGTGAAGGTTAATCTATTTGATAATAGCTGGCAAAGAGCTTGTGAAGAAGTAGCGGGTTACTATACTCTTGATGGTACTTCAAACCTAGAATCGAGTAACTCAGAGTTCTTATTCTTCAATGCCATTAAGACTGGACGTGAAGTAGCCCTTGACTGGACAGTTAATACCGCTTACAAGACTGATTCTTACATTGCTGAGCACTCTGCTGATGGTTTGAACTTCGAATCAATCGCAGATGTAAAGAACGACAGAGATACGGAGAACACGACTAACTATCAAGACAAAGACAAATCTCCTGAAATGGGTAGAAATTTCTACCGTTTGAAGCAGATCTTCAAAGATGGTTCGTTCCGTTATTCTCAGATCAGAACGATTGATTTCGACTTCGATGTTGTTGACTTCTCAGTATTCCCTAATCCAGCTACGGATATGGTTTACGTGAACTTGAGTCAATACAACGGAATTCCTGGAACGATTCAGATTGTGAATAATCTAGGTGTTATCCTTCAGGAGATTACAATGGAAGGAGCTCCGATGGATCCAGTTGGAATTGACGTCAGAAATTATGCTGCTGGTCTGTACCACATCAACGTGAAGTTAGAAGACAAGCAACAATTGACGAAACGATTTGTGAAGGAAAGATTATAATTAGATGAAATGAAATCTCTACGGAGATGTAGAGACTAAAGAATTATTTTACTTTGATGAATGGGGCTGCCTCTTAGCGGAGGCGGCCCTTTCATTTTTTAGTTTGGAAATTAATTATACGTTGAATCTGAAATGCATGACATCACCATCACCCACCACATATTCTTTTCCTTCTACACCCATTTTTCCAGCTTCCTTTACTGCACTTTCAGAACCCAAAGAAACATAGTCATTGTACTTGATGACCTCCGCTCTAATAAATCCTTTTTCAAAATCAGAGTGAATTACACCTGCTGCACCAGGAGCCTTGGTTCCTTCCTCAATCGTCCAAGCCCGAACTTCTTTTTCACCAGCAGTGAAGTAGGTAATCAATTTCAATAAATTATAGCAAGCGCGTATTACTCGATTTACACCAGGCTCAGAAAGTCCCATCTCTTCGATGAATTCCATTCGCTCTTCCTTGGTATCCAATTCTGCAATATCAGCTTCAATACCTGCACAGATTAAGATCACCTCCGCTTTTTCATCAGCTACAAATTCTTTAAATCGTTCTGTGTATTCATTACCTTTCAGAACAGAATCTTCATCTACATTACAAACATAAAGAATAGGTTTACCGGTGAGTAGCATCAGTTCAGCCATCAATGTTTCTTCCTCCTGCGTTTCAATCTCAAAACTTCTCGCTGGTTTTTCATTCTCTAGGTGGGCCATTAGTTTTTGAGCAACTTCAACTTTTGCAGCATCTTCCTTCTTTCCACCTTTAGCTTGCTTCTTTAGTTTTTCAATACGCTTTTCTAAGGTTTCCATGTCTTTGAGCAAAAGCTCCATATCAATAGTCTCTTTATCTCTCACTGGATCTACATCACCATCAACGTGTACAATGTTGTCATTCTTAAAACATCGTACGACATGAACTATAGCAGTTACTTCTCTAATATTTGCAAGAAATTGATTACCAAGGCCTTCCCCTTTACTTGCTCCTTTTATCAAACCAGCGATATCAACTATCTCAATTGTTGTTGGTTGTACTTTTTGAGGATTAACCAATTCAGATAGTTTATCTAATCTTGGATCAGGGACAGTAATGATTCCCACATTAGGTTCCTTGGTTGCAAAAGGGTAATTTGCAGCGAGTGCTTTAGCTGATGTTAATGCGTTAAAAAGTGTAGATTTTCCTACATTTGGTAAGCCCACAATTCCACAAGTAAGTGCCATTATTAAAGAGTTTGTTTTTTCAAAATTGAGCGCAAAGATAGAATTTTTTAAATGAAACGATAGATAGAATTTATTGATTCATAAATCATTCTACAGATTACGCTAAAACTTGTTTTTCATAATTACGAATCATGAATTTCTTAGCCCACCTTTTCCTTTCCTGTGATGATGAAGATTTACTAGTAGGAAATATGATTGCTGATTTTATTAGAAACAAAGAAGTTCAGAATTACTCTGAATCGGTTCAAAAGGGAATACGATTACATCGACAAATAGATTCCTATACAGACAATCATCCAATTGTTAGGCTAGGGACTAAACGATTGCAGCCCACACATCGAAAGTATGCACCTGTAGTTATTGATGTACTTTATGATTATTTGCTTGTTAAGAACTGGAGTAGATATTCGGGGCAAGAGCTTTCTGAATTTACAAAGTATGTGTACGAAATATTGCAGCGGAGAATAGGGGAGATGCCGAATAAATTACAACAACGGTTACCCGGAATGATAGCCGGTGATTGGCTTACTGCTTACGGAACGATAGAAGGTTTGTCCTTTGTTTTTTCAAAAATGGACCAACGTGCACGCTTTGTTGCAAATTTTGCTGAAGCTCCTAAAAACTTACTTTTGGGCTATGAAAATTATAACGAAGAGTTTAATGATTTCTTCCCCGACGTACTCCAATTTGTGAATGAGAATTGTGGTTGCGATTGACTTTTAACAAGGTTTTGATCTTATCCTTCAAAATGTAAGCTTATTGTTAGTGCTCTGGAAAGAACTTTTTCTATTACATTGGATTCTTCTAAATTTCCATTGTATATCAAGGTGTTACCCAGTCCGTGAGAGACTTTTATTTCAGGAGAAAAGATGAAATAAGGGAAGAAGAATTGGACTCCGGCGCCATATTCAACTGCAAAGTTCGTTGGTGAAATCTTCACGAATTCATCTGCTTGTCTGAAATTCCTACTGCCATTCACATCATAAGAATACTTAAGGCCAGCGATCATAAAAAGTCTGATGTCATTGAAAGGTGCGGATTTGTACCTAGCCTGAAAAGGAAGTTCGACAAAGACCGATTCCACCTTTCTACTATAATTAGGTCGTTCATTATTTACTGAAGTATAGGTTATGTTTTTTTCCGCAAAAGATAACGTTGGTAGGAATCGGAAATCGAAGTACTTGCCAATTTTCAAATTACTGACAATCCCTAGATTAAAGCCAGGACCGGAGACGGATTGCACTTCTGCAATATATTCATTATCAATAAAGTGATCTGAAGGAGTGATATCAAACGCACTGGAATTATAACCCAACGTGATACCAAAGTAATAAGGTTTAGCTTGAAATTCCTTGTAATTATAATTCCCACGATGAGATTGCCCGTTCACATAATGAACTGATAAAAAACAAAGAATCAGCGTTGCAATTAGAGATATATTCCTAAAATCAAAAAGCTTTACAGAGGTATTCATAATTCATTCATCTAAAGATTAGACAGATGAATTTTTAACCTTCAAAATGCAAACTTATTGTGAGTGCTCGGGAGAAAACTTTTTCTATGACGTTGGATTCTTCTACATTGTCGTTGTGGATAAGAATATTACCAATTCCATTAGAAACTTTTATTTCAGGTGAGAATATGAAGTATGGAAAGAAGAACTGAATTCCAGCTCCATACTCGACCGCAAAATCAGTGGGGGAAATTTTTACCAAGTCATCTGCTTGTCGAGCGCGCGAGTCACTGGCGACATCGAAAGAATATTTTATACCTGCTATCATGAAAAGACGGACATCATTGTAAGGTGCAGATTTGTATCTGGCTTGAAAAGGTAACTCCACTAGAACTGACTCCACTTTTCTATCGTATCTCAAACCTTCTGCAGCAGTGTAGTTGATATTTTTCTCTGTAAAAGAAAGGGTAGGGAGGAAGCGGAAATCAAAGTACTGTCCGATTTTCAGATTACTGACAATTCCAAGATTGAAACCAGGGCCTGTAACAGACTGTGCAACGTCGATACTGTCATTAGCAATAAAGTCTCTGGAATGTATTAATTTGAAATCACTAGAGTTGTACCCTAAGGTAATTCCGAAATAATATGGTTTTGCTTGAAATTCGAGGAAATTATAATTTCCTCTTGCCTTTTGCGCTAAAGCGCTGTTATAGCTAACCAAACAAAGCAGCGTAATAATTAAGGTTGACCGGTATAAATGGAACAAATTCCGAGTGACAGTTGTGTACATTGCGTATTGTTAAATCCTATTTTTTGTAATATGTTCTTGAAGGCATCACCATCAGGAAAAGCTTGAACGGATCGGTAAAGATACTCGTAAGCTTTGGGATCTTTAGATGTAAATCGCCCAATATTTGGCAATATGTATTTGAAATAAAAATTATATCCCTGTTTAAAGGGAAAAACGGTAGGCTTTGAAAATTCTAGTATAACTAGTTGTCCTCCTGGCTTTAAGACTCGTTTGATTTCAGCGAGACCTTTTTCCAGGTCTTCAAAATTTCTTACTCCAAATGCAACGGTAACAGCGTCGAAACTATTGTCTGAATAAGACAGATTTTCAGAGTCGCCATATTCTAATTTTATACGTTTGTCTAGACCTTTTTTATCAATCTTTTTCTGACCTACAGCTAGCATCTCTTTAGAAATATCCATTCCAATAATTTCTTCTGCTTTTAGTTGTTTGGACATCATAATAGCAACATCAGCAGTACCCGTAGCTACATCTAGTATTCTATTCGGCTGGCTTTTTTTTAATAAGCTGATAGCCTTCTTTCTCCAAAGTACATCTATTCGCAACGTAAGCAGCCGATTTAGGAAGTCATAATACGGAGCTATGTTATCAAACATTTGTGAGACCTGTGTCTTTTTTCCTTCTCCCTCACTGCTATATGGTTTAACTGTTTCTGACATTAGTAATATTTTTAGATTGATAATACCTAACCAACAACAAAGAGCCAACAGTGTTTATGTTCTAATGGTATTTCAGCAGTGCAAAATTAGGAAATGTTGTAGTGAAGGAAGACTGTTTGGACTCTTTTGTGAGTTTTATTAAAGTTTAGATCGATTTTTGTAATGGTAGCCTTGCTACAATAATTAGAAAAGATTATCCCAGCTCAGAAGCCCTTCATCACAATTGCATTACATTAAGTGTAATCTACTTACCCAATCGATATTGAGCAAAAGAATCTTTTTTGATGAAAATTTAGCCCGTAGGATTGTCACAACTTGTTAGGGGTTTTATTTGTTAAAACCCTGATACTGCTAACCAGTTAAAGATATTTTTGCAGAAATACCCTGTCACAGTTCTCTGAAAAAAACTCCCTTTATTTTGAAACACTGCTTCTATATTGCGCTCAAAGCGACTGAGGTCATCTCATAATTAACCGGTAGGAAGCTTAGATCTGTTAGATCAACAAACGTGTTGAAGCAATAAAAATACTATAACAAATTTGCGATCTGGCAGATCTACTTCTTTTACTAAAGAATGATTTTGTGCAGTGAGCTTTATCTCCCCTTCTGTTTTACTCCCTCTAATATTATCAGGAATTTATTTCAGAATTTTAAGAGATATCCCTTGCTACTAGAACCAAAATTATTTTATACCATGAGAAGAAACCATGTTTTACTACTGCTACTTATTTTTCTAACCACATTAGTCAATGCTCAATCGCAAAAGGGGGAAAAAGTTCCTGCCTATGTTATCTTGAAAGATGGCACTCGACAAGAGGGTAAATTCAAAGTCGGTTCAATAACTGACAATGAAGTCAAAATTCAGTTTTACCAAAGAGGTAAAAGCAAAAAGGTTGTTTACAAACCTAATGACCTTTTAGGCTACGGCTACGAGGCAACTGAACAAGACGACCTAGGATTTGATGAAACTAGATGGATTCATTACGAAACCATGAAAGTTGACTACCCAGCCAAGCCGTTTGGAAGCACCACTGTTTTTGTGGAACGCGAAGTTGATGGATCCGTTGCTTTGTTTTGTTACTACATCGAGGTTCGGAATAATCCTAAAAAGCCTTACCGCTACTATTACATGATTAGAGATACGGATGGAAACGTAACGAAAATCGAAGAAAAGAATTTTAGAAAAACGGTATTGCAAACCTTCAAAGATTACTCTGCACTAACCAGTCGATTGGGAAAGAAAGATTTCCTTTACAGAAATTTAGACAGAATGGTAAGAGACTACAACTACTGGACTGTAAACCAGCATGATAGCTCAGAGTACCGAGTTGCAATGAAGGAATAAGAGCGTCATTATTCAATCCATGAATAAAAAAATTGAATTATCAATATTTCAGGTATAGAACCTGGCCTAAAACCGATTTACTTTTAAATAAGATTCCTAAGAATCACAGTTAAGAAGGATTATCAAAGCCGAAGTGTTGTTATGACACTCCGGCTTTTTTTGTTTAATAATTATTCGTTACAAAAATATCTAATTTCGAATTGTTACTTAGAGTAATAATACCGGAGGTTCCAGGTGCGTATTCAGGTATGAATTGAAACTCGTCAATAACATCAGCTGTTTCACTTCCGTCATTGTCCAAAAGTAAAATACTGTGATTTATCTTTGGATTCTCAAAGATAAAACCGGAAACATTTAACAAGTGATTGTCATTGGCATTCGCATCGGTGATTACATTTCCATGTGTATAAAGAATATTATTGTTCACATCCCGAATCTGAAAAGTAATATCGGGTTTTCCAGCATTGTCGTCCCAGGCACTCCCAGAAGTAGTGTTTACTGGAAAACCTTTGACTGTTACTGAATTTAATTTTACACTTATTACAGGGACAGGAGTTTCACAAGATATACCTGTGAAGTTTTGAGGACAACCACATTCTCCATCGTTACAGGAGCCACCATTTTCGCAGGTAATACCTTCACATTCTACTTGACTGTCATCAGACTCTTCATCTTTTCCACAACTAAAAGTCAACAGCGATACAGATAAAAATAAAACTAAAATTTGAAATGATAATTTCATAGGTTATATTTTTTGAGATTAAATACTTTCGAAGTAGGAAGTAATTTGAGGAAAAGTACGAACTGCCTAAGTGCAATGTGAGGGTAAAGGTATTATTTAACTTTAGAATGGTGGGCGAAAGATTTACAGTAATCTTTCTTGGGATATTAGCTTAGATAAAAAATTGTTTAAAATTTCAGCTCAGGGGTTTCTTTTTACAAAAAGGAAATGTACATTTGCAATCGCATTTGGAAAAGCGGGCATGTGAATTGCAAGTTATTCTAAGAAGTAAACCAGGAGGAATGGCAGAGCTGGTTTAATGCACTAGTCTTGAAAACTAGCGTGGGTTAACGCCCACCGGGGGTTCGAATCCCTCTTCCTCCGCCAACTAACTGTCTTCGTCTTAATTGGCGAAGGCAGTTTTTATTTGGAAAAAGATATGTTGTTTAAAAGGAAGTCATAATCTGCTGAATATCTCTGAAATCAGAGAATACAGTTTCTGCACCTAAATCTCTTAGTTTTCCATCTTCTAGAACATCTATGCCAATAAAGCGAATTCCCAACTCTTTGCAGGTCTTATAATCCCATGCTCCATCTCCGAAGTATATGATGTCATCTGTCGCATCAGGTCTCTGCTTTTTGATCTGTTGTAAGGCATATCGAGTGATGCCAGCTCTAGTGATGTGATGATTAGAATTTGCAAAAGCAATGTTAGAAAAATCTAAACCGATTCCTCCAAGCTTAATAACCGCAGATTCTTCCCAGGCTCCTGTTGCAATTCCTAAAGGATGGTTAGTTTCTTCTTTTAGGTAACTAAAAAAATCAATAGCACCTTTAACAGGTTGAAATTGTAAATGGTCATTGCGTAGCTCACTTTCCAGCAATTCAATTAATCGGTCCTTCATCTGCGCTAATTCTGCTGATGTAGGACTTCTGTTATAGTTGGTCTGAATAATCTCAGCTGTAATGCCGTGGTCGGTAACATTTTTAAGAGCTGCCCAGTCTTGATTTTGGAGGTCGATCTGAAAGGTTTCCTGAAAGGCTTGAACAAAACATTTGTCATCAACTGCTTTTGTATCTGCAAGCGTACCGTCAATGTCGAAGATAATAGGGGAGGGCATAGTTAAGATTGTTAAATTCCAAAAACAGCATCCTGAAACATAAAGACCCAAATGATTACTAAGACGACAGTCGGTAGTATCATACCACGCATCGTATTATCATGTTTGGCTTTCATGTGTAAGTTGAAAGGAATGAGATTGGAACAGATTGCGAGTAGTGCCAGCGTACGTGCGCGCCATGTTGCGGAGAATCCTTTGGGGTCCATGATTTCCAAAGCGGTCAAAGCAGAGAACAGCCCAGTCCACAGTCCATAAGCAAGAACGGGCACTAATATGCCTGTAATCAGACCAACTAAAAATTTGTCTTCACGTAAATTCATAAGCTATTAAATTGGAAGGTGACTAAGCAAACCAGTCATCCATACTTTCCTTTGCTTTGTAAGCAGTAAGGTCATGCATAGAAGGGACTACAGAAATATAGCCTTGCTCCAAAGCCATAATATCATTGTCAGAGCGGGTGTCATCATTTTGAAATTCACCAGTTAGCCAATAGTAAGGTCTGCCCATTGGATCTTGTCCTTCCTGAAAATTTTCTACCCAGCGAGCTTCTGCCTGGCGGCAAATTTTAATGCCTTTGATTTCTGATTCTGGAAGTTTTGGGATGTTGACATTCAGTAGGTTACAATTTTTCAAACCTTTGTCTAATACCTCTGTGATGATCTTAGTAATGTATTTTCGCCCCTGTTCAAAGTCTGCATCATGACTGAAATCCAATAATGAAAATCCAATAGAATCAATTCCTTCAAGCGATGCTTCCATGGCTGCAGACATAGTTCCTGAATACAGAATATTGATTGCTGCATTAGAACCATGATTAATACCGGAGCCACAGAGATCCGCCTTTCTACCCTCCAACACCACTTTGTTGTCCATCTTCACACAGTCTACCGGAGTGCCACTACATCCATAAGCAGTGATGCCCTCAAACTGGCTATATGCCTGTAATCTCAAAGGGTCTTTTATTGTAATCGCATGCCCCTGCCCAGACTGAGGGGAATCAGGAGCAACAACGATCACTTCGCCTAAAGGACGAACAATTTCTACCAGCATAGCAATTCCTTTTGCTGTAATGCCGTCATCATTTGTAACTAAAATAAGTGGTTTCTTCATGCTGCAAAGAGCGCGAATCTTTTTCGCTTATGCAATTTTTTTACTATGTTTTTTTGAGCTTCTACTTTTTGAAAATGACATTCTTTTTACTCGAATAGCAAAACGATTTAAACCCTATTCTACTTACTTTTGTTGGAATTGCGAGTTTGGGTGTTTTTGATCTGAAAAGAATAATTATAGCCTGTTTAAAAAGCGAAAATTTTAGAATCATACAAATATGTCTACGAAACAAAAGAAAGGAATATTACTCGTCAATTTAGGAACACCTGATGATCCATCTAGATGGGCAGTTTACAGATATTTGAAAGAGTTTTTAGCTGACCCCCGAGTCATCGATGTGGCTTTTGTGCGTAAGATTATTATTCCTCTGCTCATTATTTTTCGCTCCAAGGAATCTTCTGAAGGATATCAGGATTTGTGGATGGAGGAGGGATCGCCTTTAAAGGTCTATGGCTACCGTCTATCAGAAGGAGTGCAGAAAATTCTTGGGAATGATTATCATGTAGAGTTAGCAATGCGTTATCAGAATCCTTCTATCGAATCAGCTATAAATAAAATGTTAGAAGCAAAAGTTTCAGAAATCGTAGTACTTCCGCTTTTCCCTCAGTATGCTTCTGCATCTACAGGGTCAGTACAAGAAGAGGTCATGCGCGTGCTTTCCAAATCCTGGACGATGCCTAAGCTGACCATGATCGATCATTTTTATGATTATGATCCGATGATTGAAATCTTTGCAGAACGAGGCCGTAGTTATAATTTCAAAGAATACGATCATATCCTTTTTTCTTACCACGGTTTGCCCGAAAGGCAAATTGCAAAAGGAGATGATTGCAACTACTGCTTGAAAGAAGGATGTTGTAACTCTCTTTCTGAAAAGAATCATATGTGTTACAAAGCGCACTGCGCAGCAACAACAAGAGCGATTGCCAAAAAATTGAATCTCCACGAAGATGAGTACACCATTTGTTATCAATCTCGTCTAGGTAGAGACCCTTGGGTGAAACCTTATACGAGTGACATTATTGAAGAGCAGGCAAAGAAAGGGGTGAAGCGAATGTTGGTTTTTTGTCCAGCCTTTGTTTGTGATTGCCTGGAAACTACTATTGAAATCAGCGATGAATACCAGGAGCTTTTTGAAGAGGAAGGTGGTGAGAAACTACAGTTAGTGGAAGGGTTGAACGATCACCCGAAGTGGATTGAGGCGGTAGCAGATTTGGTTAAGCAGTAATAGTTTTTTTAAGCGCAAGTATCAAAAGATAAAAATTCAAGTTCAAAACGCTCAGTCTGTAGGCTCAGGAGGTATTCTGTATTTGAATACTTACACTTAATGCAAGTAACCTCATGTGGATCTGCTGGTAAAATGGTACGGAATAAGGTCTAGTTTTGATGTGCAGGAAAAGAAATGAAAAAGCAAGTACCGCTGCCGGTTTCAGACTCGAATTCGAGATCGCCATTATAAAACTCAACAATTCTCTTACATATTGGTAAGCCTAGTCCGGTTTGTGAATTATTGACGGAGAAAGTAGGATCAAATAATTGAGCGGCTGTCTCTTCTTCAATGCCTTTTCCGTTGTCCTCCGCTTCAATGATTACGCGTTCTTTCTCCGTTTTTACGGAAAGTGTAATTACCCCTTGACGGTTTTCAGGTATTGCATTTTCAGAATTAGAAATAATATTTTTTAGCACTTCCGTTAAATGCTGTGCGTCTACATTTACGATAGGCTTGATGTCTTTTGTTAACTCTTGCTTAATTAAATATTGAAAGTCATCTTGCTTTTCATAAGTGGCTAAAAAATCTTTTAGAAAACGATCAATTGCTATAGGTGTCGTACTTGGATTGTCCAGATTAGCAAACATATTGAACTGCTTAGCAACTTTTGAAAGCCCGTCTAATTTTTCAATTAAGCCACTAGTGATGCGTTGTATCGTTTCAGATTCTTCAGCGTTTAATCGATCAATAACTCTAGTCAGAAACTGAATATTGAGTCTCAAAGGCGTTAGCTTATTATTAATTTCATGAGCAATTTGCTGAGCCATCACCTGCCAAGCACCTTCTCGTTCTTTTTTGATCAGCTCTTTAGTAGTCACCTCCACTTTGTCAACCATTTTATTATACTCCGTGATCAATTGTCCAATAGCATCTTCTCCTTTCCAAGCCAATTTATCGTTCTTTTCTCCAAGCTGAAAGTTTTTTATTCTAGTCGCTAAAAGTTGCAAAGGGTTAGTAATCAGGCTAATGAAAAATAAACCACCTGCCCACGAAACTAATAATAGGAAGACATAGACATTCAGCAACTTAACCATCACAATAGGTATATAAGGAGCTGTTCCAACATTAGATGTGAATGAACTGATGGATGCAATACCTTGTAGTTCTCCTTTTTTAAAAAGTCCAAAATAAGTTCTAAGGTAGGTTTCCTCCTGATCTTTTGTTTTAAGTTCTTCAACTAGAATCAGAGAATGATTAGCGTTGATTTTTTTTGTTACTTCAGCATCTGGAGCTTCTGTAAAAGTATTGTTAGCAGATGAAACATAGGAGCTGGTAATCAGTTCTCCCTCAGGAGAAAAAATATCAATATCGTATTTTCTATTACTGGATAGCTTTCTTAAAAAAGGAGTCGTTAGGTCAGAAAGCTCCCAGTTGTGTTGTTGCCCTTGTGTTAGTTCTTCAGATAAATTTTGTGATGCGGAGATTTTACGTTCCCTTGAAATACTACTATTATTTTGACTTAGAAAAATAAATGTAGTAGAGGCCACTATAAAAAACAATCCACAGGTAACTGCAATTAGAGTGATCTGAATTCTAAGCTGAATCGGTTGCTCCTGCCAGTGGGCTATGATCCGTTTGCCTTTGAAAATAACTTTAAGGATTTCAATGGAAATAGCAAGGCTAATCAGTAATGTAAAGAAAAAAGCAAAATTAGAAACCCATACCTGAAGCTCTGACAAGGGTTCACCAATCAGGACGAACTTACTGTCACTATGTCGATAAGCTAGTACATCAAATCCTGCAATATTAATTTTCTCTCCTTCTCCAACTGGAGGTAAATCTACGTCTAAAATGTGCTCATTAAATTCACTTGCGTTGGCTAGGATTACTTCTGATTGATCGACAACTGCAAATTTAAAATCGGCTAAGTCCTCTAGTTCCTTAAAAGGAATATTATCAGAATAGATACTTCGGCCAAAGTTTTTTCTTAGCTGAAAATAGAGCGCTTTATCATCAGGTAAATAGACTTTGTATTCTACTTTGGAATTATCATCTGTTTTTAAAATCGGTTTGAAAAGTTCTTTGGTAGTCTTTGTAATACTATTGTTAGAAAAAATAAAATTATAATTAGAAGCGAGGTAGCTGTTATTGATCCATTGTTTTTCCCAAAAGGTTTTTTGATCTATTTGAGGAGATAGCTCTGCTTTGTTTTCTAACAACAAAGCTATGTTCAGTTCTGCAACACTATCTCTTTGCTCGGCAAGCTGTTTGGCGTATCGCAGATGTCTTCCACTGTTAGACTCTTCGTGCATCCAAAAAATCAATGAGCTATTAAGGCAGGCTCCAACTAATAGGATACAGAGTGCTTTATAAAATAGAAAGGTACTTTTTGATTGCTTACCTTTTTTGAAAATAGAGAATATTTCCAGAGGTATCTTTTTCAACAAAAAGTACTGTCCCATTAATATTAAAAACAAAACGGAAAGATCCCTAACGGAAATATTCAGTACTCTGTAGACATCATAATCTGCAATATGGAAAAGAAAGGTATAGAAACTGAGAGCTGTAAAACTCAGAATAGCCAACAGCCAATAGACAGCTTTGTATAATTTTGTTTGCATGTGTTCTCTCTGGTTGTAATGTATGTTTTGCTACATTATTCAACCAATAATTAAGCCATCAGAACAGCATTTTTGAAAATACCATGAAACAGGTAGTTCAAACAAAAAATCTTGAAAAACGCCCTTAAACACTGGACTTATACTACTGACAAAATTATCTAGCAGTAGATACATGAGTGCATTTTATAGGTCTTAAAGATCCTCCTCTGTCCAATCAATCTGATCCACATGGACCACTGTTCCTTCTTCATCCGCCGTAACCATAGATTTAAACCGCTCACCCCAGATCATCTCCTCTGCGATGTAGGAAGAGTTGGAATGAATCGTTTGATTATAGCTTTCATCATAGCCTTTGACCTGTACGATGATTTCCAGATTTATTCTTCGTAATTCTTCTTTTGTTTTGCCAAAAAGCAAACTCTCCTCGGTGATCGGATGGACAATAGTCCAGTTACTAGGAAACAGAAATATCTGAGTTCTTTCTAAGCCCAGGTTTCTGAAGTTCCTTCTAGGAGTCCCTTTTTTACGATCAATCCAGGACGCAAAAACGGCTGTTTTCAAATCAATGATTTTATGATTCCTTCGATTTACAATTCTGAACATTAGTGCTTTACCTTTTCGGTAATTGCAAATCACAGCTTTTTCACTAAAGATGATTTGAGCTTTAGGTTTAGAAAAACGAGCATAGATCAAACTGGTCGCAATAGCAAAAGACAGCAGGCCAATAAAGGCTATAAAACCTGCAAGTAGATTACTGGCCATCGTGATCGGGTTTAGGGAGCCATAACCTACGGTTGTAAAAGTTTGAACACTGAAATAAAATGCGCTGGCTAAGTTATCTCCAAAGCCCTTGGGTTCAATGCCGCTGATACTTTCTACCCCGATCCCCACAAAACAAAGTGCAAAAAATAGATTTATAAAAATATAATAAATAACCACAGTTACAATCAATTGCTTCCACGAGCTTTCCACCAAACTCTGATAAGGGGCCCAGGTTTTCACCCCTACGCGAGTGACATTAAAGGATCCATCCTTTCGGATAAAGCGCTGAAGCGAAACGACTTTAGTCCCAAGACCAAGATCATTGGGTGCTGTAAAGCCACGTTTTTTTCTACTGCTCATATGTCCGATAAATTCTTTTGTAAAAAATAGCCTTCTAAGTTTCTAAACAAATTGTAAATCTTTAATATATTTGGAACGCCCAAAGCGAGTCACCTCAATGCAATCGTAAATATAACCAAATGCCCCTTTTCTCTCTCCTCATCGGAATTAATAACTATCATCCGGAGTCAAATGTTCCAGCGCTGTTGGGATGTGCGAATGACGTCGAGGCTGTTGAATCGTTTTTGGAGTCTCAATTTAAGGTAGAGGACTTAAACGCAGTTAGCCTCATTGACGAAGCGGCAACTTACGATAATATCATTAAGCATTTCGGCGCAGCTCATTTAGCAAAAGCAAAAAAAGGAGATACGGTTTTCATACATTTTAGTGGGCATGGCGCGCGTGGTTTTTCAGCGCCTGAATTCAAAGCTTATTTTCCTGATGGTTTGGATGAGAACCTTGTTTGCTATGATAGTAGGGTAGGTGCGAATTACGATCTAGCGGATAAAGAGTTGGCTGTTTTAATTGAGCGAATTGCTGTGAAGGGAGTAGATGTAATTGTATTGTTAGATTGTTGTCACTCAGGTTCTGGGACCAGGTCTTCTGAGGAATTGGAAATAGCAGCGGCTAGGGAATGGGAGGATCGTGAGGAAGTCAGATCTTTGGAATCTTATCTTAATAGGTACTTTGTCAATAACTTATACGTACCTAATAGTCGCCATTTGTTGTTAGCTGCTTGCGAAAAAAGAGAGAAGGCCTTTGAGTTATCTAACAATCAAGGCGTTTTTACAAATAG
>JBGCDT010000373.1:0-15215 GCA_045105695.1 Saprospiraceae bacterium
ATGGGACCGACATCTTTTATTTCGACAAATTGTTCCAGTGTCCAGTCTTTCAAATCAAGAACATGATTGATCTCCTGCGCTAATAATTTGGAAACTTTTCTACCCAAATGATGAATCGTCAAACTGTATAACAAACGATGAATCGGGTTCTGCTTCGCTACCTCAATGGAGGCTTTCAGATTGTCCGCTGACTTCTGACCAAATCCTTCTAACAATGCAATTGCATCATAATTCAGACGGTAAATATCCGCTATGTTTTTTATCCAACCGAGCTGATGAAAACGCTCTATATAGCTTTTGCCGAAGCCATCAATATCCATCGCATCTTTAGAAACGTGGTTAATCATTCTTTGCAAAACCTGTGCTTTGCATTCATGGTTTTCACAACGCCAGGCAGCTTCTTTTTCGAGGCGCACCAACTCCGTATCGCAGGACGGACAGTTCTTAGGAAACTCGATGACCTGCTCCGTTCCATCCCGCAAATCCGCCATGGACTTTACAATATACGGAATCACATCCCCAGCTCTTTCTACCAAAACGGTATCGCCTAATCGAATGTCTTTTGAAGTTATAAAATCTTCATTGTGTAAGGAAATGGAGGAAACCGTAACCCCTGCCAAAGCCACCGGTTCTATCTTTGCAACAGGCGTAACCGAACCAATTTTTCCAACCTGATATTCTACATTGATCAATTTAGAAGTCGCTTGTTTTGCTTTGAATTTATACGCAATTGCCCAGCGCGGATGATGGCTGGTGTAGCCCGAAATTTCTTGTAAGCGCAGGTCATTTACCTTTACGACCATCCCGTCAATTTCGTAATCGTAGGTGTCTCGCTTCGCTTCCCATTCCAGACAGAAGTCAATTACCTCTTGAATGTTTTTACAAACCTTGCGTTCTTTCACGGGGACTTTAAAACCAAGTTTGCCCAGCCATTCTATTTCCGCATCGTGTGTCTTTAGTTTTTTCAATTGATCTTTGCCTTTCTCATCTACGCCATAACCGAGTTGATATAAAAAGGCAACCAACCCTCTTTTCGCAACTTCCTTTGGGTCCTTCATTCGCAGACCACCAGTAGCTGTATTCCTTGGATTGGCAAAAAGTACCTGGCCCTCTTTTGCTCTTTGGTCGTTCATCTTATTGAAAATATCCTTTCGGATAACGACCTCACCGCGCAGTTCTACTTTATGTAAATCTATTGTTGAGAAAGCAGCTTTTAGTGGAACCGATTTTATTGCTCTTGCATTCAAAGTTATTTCTTCTCCAGCAGCTCCGTTACCACGAGTGGCGGCGCGTACCAGTTGATCGCCTTCGTAAACCAGTGCAATACTTCCACCATCGTACTTAGGTTCTACGCAATATTCAATAGGCGTTCCTTCTGTGATACCGGTGTTTTTTCTAACGCGCTCGTCGAAGTCGAAGAGATCCTCCGCATTGTAAGAATTATCCAAAGATAGCATCGGAACTAGATGATTCACAGATTTAAAATCTTCAATCAAATCATTAGATACGCGCTGCGTTGGTGAATCAGGAGTGACTAAACCTGAGTAAGTTTTTTCTAGTGCTTCTAGTTTTTTGTACAACTGATCGTATTCAAAATCAGAAACCACTGGGTCATTCATTATAGAATATTTCCATTCGTGGAATACGATAACTTTGCGCAATTCAGCAACTTGCTTTGTTGCTGATTCTAAGTTTTCTGCGAGTGGCGTTTCCAATAATTGCTTTGATAGATCAAAGAGGAGGCGTTGCTGTGTAGTGTCGTACATTGTTATTTTTTAGAGTCGCAAATTAAGGAATAGCCAGTAGATTTTTTCTAATCTTTTGTGCTTTGTATAAAACACAAAAGAGGTTTGCTCAAATTAATGAACAAACCTCCTTCATCTGAAAAGATGAAAATTATTTCTTGACCACTGTCTTCGTCATAATCTTTCCGTCCTTCTGTAATTGAAACTGATACAAGCCAGCAGCTATATCAGCCAAGCTTACAGTTTGTAAGCTTTCCCCAAAAGGCAAATCAAATTGCCCTTGTTGCAATGTTCTTCCTTGAACATCAATAACAGACCAGTCGTAGTTACCGCTCTCTTCTGTATTCAGTTTTACAGAAAGTTCGCGTTCAACTGGATTAGGGAATAAATTCAAAGCGACTGAAGTGCTTAAATCATTCGTACTTGATGTCGTGTTTTCTGCCAGTTCAAATGTTCCACCAGCAGCAGCATCACCTCCTGTACCTCCATTGTCATTCACGCCATTACTTACAACATAAAAAGTAACAGCATCAGACCCAGCAGCAGGAGCTACCCACGTCATTTCAAATACATTAGTGTTACTAGCAGATTTGTGTTCTGCGTACATTCGACCAGTATTACTAGCTGAACGAATTTCGACATTATCAGAGACCGCTGTCCAATCAGATGCTTCAGGGCCATCAACGCCATCAGCTGCGTTTAGACAAAGGACTTGGAAACCATATTGAACTGGATTTCCAGATACAACATTTACGGTTAGCTTAGCATTGTATGTTTCGCCTGGAGTGTAACCTGAGTCAAAGGCATCATTGCCATCTCCGTCTGTTAGTTCGAAAGTCTGTGTTACTTGGATCCCATTGGCAGAACCAGTTCCGTGACAAGTTTGGCAGGTACGTGGGTTCCCTCCGCTCACTTCATCACCAGGTGCGCCAGTGTTTCCCCAGCCATTAGAAGCCCTTCCATTAGAATTCGCAGAGAAGATAAATGCGAGAAGCCCTAGAAAGAAAAAAGTGTAGATAAATCTTGATTTCATATTTGTGTTTTTTGTGTTAAAAAAAGTGTTAATAATTCTGTGAATTAGGGGACAAAGATGTCTATTTTTAAAATAGCAGTCTGGTGAATTTTACAAAAAACTGACATTTGTCTTTAAAACTACCAAAGCGTTGAGCATTCCTAAGTTTTAACAGATGATTAAGTGAACACCCTCTTTTCTAGGCGAATCAGACCAGACTTCATATTATTTTTTTTAAAATAAATACTACTCAGGATATATTTGTTATTTTTGACATCCTTTTTGATATAAGAACGTAGATATTATTGTGATTAACCATATGACTAATCCACGAATACTTCATTTGAAAACTACCGTCTAAAAGAGCGATCCGTATTTTGAACAAATATATTCCCATATTCTTCTTACTGATATTTTGGCAAATCGGCCTCACCCAAAGTCCTACAACTTCAAGGACTAAGATAAAACCGAAGAAGCTCTATCTGGAGTTTTCTAAAGATGCTGGATTCTACGAACATGAAATCAGACTGCATCTGCACTCCCCAGGAGCGCGTGTTTTTTATACTCTCGACGGAACGGAACCTTCTTACCAGTCGCCTGAATACGCAGGCCCGATTGTTCTTGAAGAAACCACAGTCGTTCGTGCCATTGCTAGAAAGGGCAAAAGAAAAAGTAAGTTAAAAACAAAGACTTATTTTATCGACGAGCCCAAATCTACTCTTCCAACCATTTCTATTGCGGTACCACCTGCTGTGCTATTCGACCCTGAGCTTGGACTTTATGTGAATGGCCCTAATGTGGTAGATAGTCTTTGGAAAAAAGACGGCGCTAATTTCTGGAGTCGTCGTGAAGTAGAAATAAATACGGAATTATTTGAGCTGGATGGAAAGTCCGAGTTTAATAGTAGAACAGGTTTTCGCCTTTTCGGAGGTATGAGTCGTTTGTTTCCACAAAAATCAATGACCATTGTTGCGCGTAAGAGATATGGAAAAAAGAAAATTAAGCATAAAGTCTTTGGAAAAGAGGGATTGAAGAATTACAAGTTCATGGTCCTCCGTAACTCTGGAAGCGACTGGGGGAAAACGCATTTCAGAGATGCTTTCATGGTGAGTTTATTAGATGACTGGGATCTTGAAAAGCAAGATTCTCGTCCTACGCATGTTTACTTGAATGGTGAATATTGGGGCATCTACAATATCCGTGAAAAGGTGAATCGACACTTTATTTCAAGTCATCATGAACTTGACAAAGATAGTATTGACTTACTCGAGCATCAGTATACGACGAAGCGTGGAAGTCGCCAACACTACTTACAAATGTTGCGCTACATAGAAAACAATGACATGAGTCAGCCTGCGCACTACGAGTATATAAAAACGCAGATGGATGTAGAAAACTTCATGCAGTATCAGATTGCTCAAATCTATTATGACAATCGAGATGCTGGTGGAAACATAAAATTCTGGAGACCTCAAACTAAAAATGGAAAATGGCGCTGGATACTTTACGATACAGATTGGGGCTTTGGGCTGCATGATAAAAAAGCCTACAAGTTTAATAGTCTCGCATTTCATACAAAGCCAGATGGACCTAGTTGGCCGAACCCGCCTTGGAGTACTTTAATACTGAGAAGTTTATTGGAAAATGAAGAATTCAAAAATGACTTCCTCAACCGTTTTGCCGATGAGATCAATACAACTTGGGCAACTGAAAGGGTAGAAAAAAAGATTGATGAGTTTTTTGCTTTGTATGAACCAGAAATTGATCGACAGATTGATCGTTGGAATCTTTCTAAGAAACTGTGGAAAAGCGAAATCTATCAGATGCGGGTATTCGGCCGCAAGAGACCTGACTATGTGCGCATGCACCTGATGGGCGCTTTTGATACGGGAGGACTCAGCGAATTATCGGTTGTAACAACTCCTGGTGGAAAAGTAGTCATCAACAATAACATTAATATTACAAGTGATCCTTTTGCGGGGCAGTATTTTAAAAACATTCCAATCAACATAAAAGCTATTCCTAACTACGGCTATCGCTTTGTAGGTTGGGAAGGTATTCCTGTGGAGGATGGCATATTTGAAGCAAACCTACTACTTCGGAAAAAAGCAACAAATATCACAGCGATCTTCGAACCTTATATCCATCCAATGGCTGGTAAAGTCATCATCAATGAGATCAGTGCAAACAATAAAAAATCAAAAGACTGGGTAGAATTATACAATAACTCAGAAGCACCAATCAGCTTATCCGGTTGGAATTTTACAGATACAAAACACTTCTACGAACTACCTCGCGTGCAGATTCCTGCTAAGGAATATTTAGTTCTTACAGAAGATTTGCTATCGTTCTCAAAGCGTTTCCCTGAAGTCTATTCTGTCGCTGGGGATTTTCCTTTTGGATTGAATAAACGTATGGAAAGCGTAGGCCTCTATGCTTCAGACGGAGCTTTGATTGATAGCATTGCTTATGAATTACCTCCTACAGATTCTACCTTTACCATTAGTCTGCTCATGCCGCATTTAGACAATGGAGATATTGAAAACTGGGAATTCATCAAAGGGGAAGGTACTCCTAATGCTCCTAATCCCTATTACCTAGAAAGTCATATCCAAGCTCAACAAGATCTTTGGATTCGGATCGGAGTAGGACTTGGAGTATTACTACTTTGCTTTCTAGTCCTGAGAACGAGGAACTGGTAATTCAAATCTAAACTTTCTAAATCCTTTCCTTCCTATCTTATTCAAAAAACAATCTACCTTTGCGAGTCAGAAGTAGAATTATCATGAGTAAGAAAGAACAGCGTAATACACTGGCGAGACTCTTCGTAGGTGCTCAACTGGCTGCTATTGCTGGTACGGCAGTAGATTTCGGTAGCATGTTGTTGCTAAAAGAATTAGCGGATATTCATTATGTGATCGCAACAGCTATCGGAGCCTTTCTGGGAGCGATTACCAATTTTTTATTAGGTCGATACTGGGTCTTTTCTGCTTCAGAGCGGAAAATGGGTAAACAGGTCTTTCGCTATGCTATTGTAGCTGCCGGAAGTTTGCTATTAAATACATTGGGCGTCTGGTTAGTTACAGAATACGGAGGGATTCATTATTTTTACTCCCGAATTATGGTAGCAGTGCTAATAGCAGTGACTTATAATTTCTTTTTGCAGAAAAACTTTGTTTTTAAGTAACACCTAGATAGTGGACAATAAACTCATTACACAAACGACGGAATTGATCGCCAGAGATTTTGGTTTGGACATCGGTGAAGAACCTATGACAGAGGAAGATTTGCTCAATGTCGTAGCTAACGAAGTGGCTTATATGTTGGAATATCGAATTGACTTTTTGATGAGTTTGCTTTACCGTTTGGATGTATTGGAGCATCATATCAATCATGCACTCTCGCCATTTTGCACAGAACCTGCAAACATCGCTTTAGCTAAATTAATCATTCAGCGACAGCGCCAACGGATTATAACTAAGCAACAATATAAGCAAACGAAGCCTGACGATTTGGAAGGTTTAGAATTCTAACAATGTATTTACATTCATGTTTTAAAACCCGTTTATGAAAAAGCTAAGACTATTATTATTCTTTTTAATAACTTTTTTGGTTTCTACCATTGGAAATGCTCAAAACAATGTCTCCTTTCATTTCGGAACAGCCCTTCCGTTATATGATTTCGGATCTAGTGCTCTGGACAATGAAGATGCTGGAGGTGCAGCAACAGGTCTCAATGCTGGTATACAGTTAATATATCCTATATCTGACAATGGGTTTGGAATTTTCGGAGGTATTGATTTTAATTACAACGCACTTAAAAAAGGAGTAAGAAATGATATAGAAGAACTATATGAATCACTCGGTATAGTCAACGCCGAGTACAACTTTTTTGAGTACATTAATATTCCTTTGACAACTGGAGTGAATTACTCGTTTTCGACTAACGAGAAATTCGGATTGTTTCTAGAAGCTGGATTAGCACTCAACCTTCTGAAAGTTACCAATTTTGAACTTGAAGTAAACAACCAGACCATCACTCAGGGAATGGATATAGCTTCAAACATAGGTGTGAAGCTGAGCGGTGGAGTATCCATTAATAGAAAGATGAAAATCTCCGTAACTTATTTTGGACTTGGAGAACATGAGATAGAAGGTGAAGTAGTAAGTGGTAATAATTCAGATCCAGTTGAAGGGCGAGTGAGTGTTGATCTACTGGCCCTTTCATTAGGCGTTCTTTTTTAAGCTACTTCGAAGAAAATAGAATTAATAACAATACAATTACATATGCAAGGGCATACACTGATGGGAGAGTCTCCCAAAGAAAAATTAATTTTCTGGGTCCATATCGTACTGGTCTTTATCGCTTGGTTCGGGCCATTCATTTTTTGGTGGCCACTTATGGTTGCAGGTTACAGCATAATACAACTACAGTTTTATGTCTATAAAGCTTGCTTGATGAATGGAATGCATGGCTTGGAAGAACAAGATGACACCACTTTTTATTCTCATGTATTTGAATACATGGGCTATCGTCCTGATCGTAAGAAGCTGAAGTTTTTTATTCGTCAGGTTATTTATATCGTACTGGCTTTGTTTACTATTTTCTGGCAGGTCTATTTGGAGAATGAGCATTTGTTGCAGTTCTAAAAGAACGAAACCGCACTACCATAACCGTAGCGCAATCATAAACCAAACAACGCAACAAATATCAAACATGGCCAACCTCCGTCAGATCTTCCTCAACAGAATTGCTCAGACCAGCGATGCACCACTTCTTTTAGAAATAGAAAAAGCAGAAGGCGTTTATCTATATGACACTTCCGGTAAATCATACATAGACCTCATCTCTGGGATTGCTGTCAGTAGTCTCGGCCATTGCCACCCGAATGTAGTAGCTGCCGTAAAAAAGCAAGCTGAGAAATACCTGCATACCATTGTCTATGGCGAGTTCGTCCTAAGCCCGCAGGTAAAATTGGCAGAATTATTAACAGACCAACTTCCCAATTCCCTAAATTGTGTCTACTTTGTCAACTCCGGTTCTGAAGCCACAGAAGGGGCTATGAAATTGGCCAAGCGATATACCGGTCGTCCGGAAATTGTTTCCTGCTTTGATGCTTATCATGGAAGTACGCAAGGTTCTGCCTCCTTGATGAGCGATAGTTATTTTACACAACCCTACCATCCGCTGCTTCCAGGAATTAAACACATTCATTTTAATAAAGAGGAAGACCTTTCGGTTATAACAGAACAAACAGCCTGTGTTATTGTAGAAACCGTCCGTGCAGAAAGCGGCATTCACGTTCCCGAAAATGATTACTTAAAAAAGCTGCGCAAGCGATGTGATGAAACAAGAGCTTTACTTATTTTTGATGAGATACAGGTTGGCTATGGTCGTACGGGAACTTTGTTTGCCTTCGAGCGATACGAAGTAGTTCCTGATATTTTGCTACTTGCAAAAGGGATGGGAGGCGGGATGCCGATAGGTGCTTTTGTCGCAGATCAAAAAGTGATGTCGGTCTTTACACACAACCCTGTTCTGGGTCATATTACAACCTTCGGCGGACATCCGGTTTGTTGTGCAGCAGCTTTGGCGACCTTGGAGACACTGGTCGGAAGCACCTTATTAGAAGAGATGCCTGCTAAGACGAAGTTGTTTAAAGAGTTACTGGTTCACCCACGGATCAAAGAAGTTAGAGGGCTTGGTTTATTTATGGCGGTAGACTTAGGTAGTACAGAGTTGGTGATGAAAACCATTAGTATTTGCAAACGCGAAGGATTGATTACGGACTGGTTTTTATTCAATGATCGCTGCCTCCGTATTGCTCCGCCGCTTATTATTAAAGAGGAAGAAATCCGAAAGGCCTGCCAGATTATTATTACGGCATTGAATGAATCTTAGCTTATCTATCCTAGAACTCTCTTCATCCCTATTCTAAAGGCCGCTAGCAGACCTACGAAAATAATAAGAACATAGTAGAAAGGCATACGCGTGAAAGCAACGATGTAAATCCGCGTCCGATCTAAGCCCCACATGAGTAGCAGCACTGCAAAAATCATCATCATCATCCCAGAGAGCTTTCCAAAACCAGGTATTTGATCGTAAGACACATTATTACGAATAATCATTAGCGTTCCGACCATAGAGAGTATCGGTAGGATCTGTGTATAAACATCGGTTTGCATAATCGGTTGCTTCTCAAAGAGAAACAAAAAGATATTTAGCGTAATAGCGAATATACCAGGGACACAAACCAAATAAATAAGTACAGAATACAAATACTTCCAAGGTGTCAGATGACCTTCATTCTTCCCCATAATTCCCGCCAAGAAAGCAGTAAATGGAATAAGCAGAAAATAGAAAAGAATGATATATGGCTCGTTAGCCAATAGTTCAAAAAACTCCTTAAGGGTCATGTTAGTCGTTTTATCTGATGATGAAAACTCTTTACTAGATTAAATATCTAACAATAGTTTTACAGGATCTTCCAGTAGTTGTTTCACTTTGACCAAGAACGTTACTGATGAACTTCCATCAATTACTCTGTGATCATAAGAAAGCGCTAAGTACATCATTGGTCTGATCTTCACTTCTCCATTTATAGCCATTGGCCTTTGCTGGATAGTGTGCATCCCAAGGATGGCAGATTGTGGTTCGTTCAGAATTGGCGTACTCATCATAGATCCAAATACACCTCCGTTTGTAATCGTAAAGGTTCCACCAGACATCTCGTCTAAGGTTAACTTTCCTTCTCTCGCTTTTCCTGCTAAACCTTTGATGGCTAATTCAATTTCATGTAGTTTCAATGACTCCACATTTTTCACTGGAGGCACAACTAATCCATCAGGAGTAGAGATTGCGATAGAAATATCTGTATAGTCATGAAAGATCAAGTGATCACCATCAATCTGCGCATTCACAGAAGGCATTTCCATAAGCACCTGTGCACAAGCTTTTGAGAACAAGGACATGAAGCCCAGTTTAATACCATGCTTCTTTACAAACTCCTCTTGATATTTTTTACGAATGGCCATGATGTTGGTCAAATCCACTTCATTGAAAGTGGTGAGCATGGCTGTATTGTTTTTGGCAGAGACCAAACGCTTGGCGATGGTTCTACGCATCCGACTCATTTTCTTAGTACTCGTTTCGCGACTGAAAGAAGCCGTCGAAGCAGAGGTAGAAGTTGCCGCTGGTGTTCCGTTGCTTGCCGTTTTAGCAGGAGCAGGAGGTGACGTTGATTTATTGGCAATAGCCTTTTGTACATCTTCCTGAGTGATGCGACCGTCTTTGCCCGTTGCATTGATGTCGTTTGCCGAAAGGTTATTTTCGCGCATCAATTTAGCAGCAGCAGGTGAAGGATGTCCGCTTGCATAAGTTTCCGTAGCGGCAGGAGCTGGAGCTTTCTTCTCTTCTTGTTTAGGAGCAGTAGGTTCTTCTTTCTTTTCAGCAGGAGCATCTGATGTTCCGTTGCTACCACCAGCAGGGGCAGAAACACTGGTGTCGATCTTAGCGACTAAAGCGCCGATTTCCAAGTCATCATCTTCAGCAGCGACCCACTCTAGTTTCCCACTGGCCTCTGCCGGAAATTCAAGCGTAGCTTTGTCTGATTCAAATTCGCAAATCGGTTCGTCAAGATTGACGTACTCTCCGTTGCTTTTCAACCATTGGGAAAGGGTTACTTCTGTTACTGATTCCCCGATGGTGGGGACGCGCATTTCTACGATACTCATACTTTGAATGTTATTTCTTTGGTAAATCCTTCTGTTTACGTGTTTCTAGATAAATCCGGTTTTATAACAAAATTCATCTAAGAAAGTTAGCTGATCTTTTAGCTGCTAAGATAATAAGTGATAGCTGTTAAAAGACTGTCTAACGGCTTAATTACAAGCTTGCTGCAAAAATCCTTTATTAATTTTTATAAAACAAAAATATGATTGATTATTTGTTCTCTATTGATCGTCATTGGTTCAGAGGTATTCAATGCTCTGCAATCTCAGGCTGGTAGGCAAATTTTAGAATGGTACCTGCTCCATCTCCTTTGCCCTCATTAGCCATATATAATGTACCATCTTCATCAAAGGTCATTCCTTCGGGTTGTGGATGGAATTTCTTATTCATTTTCTCCAGATGCAAAATATTTCCTTTTTGATCGAAAACCATTAGAATCTTCTTTGGAGAGGACGTCATATAGATGTGGCTGGTAATCGGATGAATCGCTATAGCGGAAGGACTGAAAATCAAATTCTCTACATCAGGATTGAAGTAGCCATACAATTTGTCATAGTGAGCCATTGCCTCTCTGCCAACAAGGTAGTCCTGAATATCTGATAAGTTGAAAATAAAACTCGGCTTTACCTCCATCGTATCGCTATCAAGGGAAAAACTATAAATCGCTTTTTGAAATTTGGTAAACTCCTCCGACTGACCGGTTATGGGCATTCCTTTGCAAGCCAAGAGTAGGCAATTTTTTTTAGCATCATAGCAGAGACCTTCTACATCGTTTGCCTTTGATAGAAAAAACTTGTGCTTCTTAACGTAAGGTGGAGCATTTTCTAAATCCTTTATTTCATAGAGGGTACCGGTGCTTTTTACAACATAGACTTTATCTCCGATCACTTCTATTCCTTCGTAATCACCAGGCTTATAGAATGGTATTTCCTGTTCTACCTTTCCTGTATTTTTATTGATGTGAAAGAGCGTACCATCTTCGTCCTGAATGGCGGTCAATACTTCTCTGTTGTTCGTAGTGGTACTGAGGCCTGATATCTCTTTTAAGTTTTGTGGAAGGACAAAAGTCTCTTGTGGTTTTCCAAGTTGGTAAGGCAGATGAAAATGTACAATTTTATTACG
Organism: Saprospiraceae bacterium; assembly: GCA_045105695.1. Classification (GTDB taxonomy): domain Bacteria; phylum Bacteroidota; class Bacteroidia; order Chitinophagales; family Saprospiraceae; genus CALGLS01. The sequence continues at coordinate 11,612 of JBGCDT010000373.1, forward strand.
GTTGGTATCAACTAGGGCTGGGGGAGAGATCGTATCTTTTAAAGCAACAACAGAAGCATCAGCGACAGCAGCTTGCTGAAATTTTGCACTACAACTTAATAATGGCAAAAAGAAAAGTAAAACAAAAGCTAAGGATTTCATGCGCTGGGATTCAGTTCTTCAATACGTTGTTTAAATAAAAATTTAGGAATTTTTTTATATAAAACTTCGTAGAGATCAAACGCTTTCTGTTGGTGAATATTACCTTTCGTCGGATTGAGTTCAAACAGTTCGTAATGAACGGTCGCTTCCTCTTCCGGAGTTTCTACTTTTTTTAGTACGTTTTCTAACAATGCAATTGCATCTTCTTTTTTATTCTGTAATTCCAGTACCTGTGCTTCTAATATTTTAGCGTTAAAACGCAGATCGGGGTTATCTAAGTTCTCCGCTATTTCTTTTACTTCTCGGAGCCGTTCGGCAGAACGTTCCACATCTTTCAATTTTGTGTAAACAAAACCTTGCTCTACCAAACTCATTCCCAATACTGGCATGTTTTCGATGCTGCGCGATATCTGAATGGCTCCTTCATAGTTTTCCAAAGCAGCAGGATATTCCTTTTTGAAATAGTAAATATCTCCTAAGTTATTTAGCGCTTTCGCAACTCCTTTTTGATAGCCTAAGTCTTTAGAAAGATCCATCTGCTGCTGCAAATAAGTAATAGCCACATCGTAAGTTCCTTCCACCGCACGCAGCTCTCCGATCAACCCGTAGGCAATGGCTGTACCTTGTTTATCTCCTAATTCCCTACACAGTTTTAGGTCTTCCAGATAATTAGACAGTGCCAATTCGTACTTACCTTGCTGCTGATAAACAGTACCAATACAACCAGTAGCAATAGCAGTCAGTTGTTTATTTCCGAGGTCCTCACTTATTTTCAAACCTTCTTTGTAGTGCATCAGCGCATCGTCTAGATCTCCTTTTTCGTAATATACAATACCTAGATTTGTGTGCAGCGTAGCCATCCCCTGTCGGTCTTCTTCAAATTCGCATATTTTCAATGCATCCAATTGGCAGTCGATTCCCTCCTTGAAATTCCCAAGGTTCATGTGAGTCAGTCCTAAACTGGAAACAATCTTAGGAAAGCTGGAATTGTAATCAATGGATTTACTTTTCTCAATACTCTCGTTAAAACGAACCTGTGCTTCTTCATAATTCCCCTGACGGAAATACAGATTTCCTAAATCACCCAATGCTTTGAATTTCCCAATAGCGTCATCAAGGTCATTGAAAATAGTATGAGCTGTTTGGAGAAAAGGTCTCGCTTCATCATATTTTCCTTTCAATAACAATAGTCTTCCGATGTTATTATTGACTCTCCCTTCCAGTAACTTGTCGTGCATTTCTTGAATCAGCTTCCATGCATGTCGGTAGGTTTTCTCGCTGGCATCCCACTCTCCAATCAACTCCTGTACTTGTCCCTTTTTCAAAAGCACCTGTATCAAGTGTGTTCGATCCTCCTTATCTTCTAACATTGCTTCCAACTTCTTGTAAAAGCCAATGGACTGCCTGTTCTGAAAATTATCTCTAGTAAAATCTGCTGCTTTTTCAAGATACTCAGTCGTTTTATCCTCTATTTCGGCTTGACCATAATGGAAAGCCAAATCAACATATTTCTCTTCTATCGTTTTTGGATACAGTTTTTCTATTGCCGAACCGATTAGCAGATGCAACTTGCGTAAACGTGCATGGAGTTGCATATCATAAACGGTTTCTCGCATAAGTGAGTGTTTGAACATGTATCGAAGTTCACTTAGCGCTGACCAAATTTGTCCTGCTTCGGCAGATCGTACTTGCTCTTTAAGCACGGTCATCACGTTTCCATTTTTTTCAACGAAGGCTTCATTTTGTCTCATGACTTCCGTCAAAATAGGCAATTCAAATTCACGACCGATTACAGCCGCCGCTTTTACAGTTTCTTTCACCAGTGTAGAAAGTCGATCAATACGAGCCGTCAAAACGGCATTCATAGAACTCGGTAGTTTAATGTCCGAATCCTTCACATCCCAAAGTCCGTCTTTTAAAATCACTAATTCACTCTCTTCAAAGTAGGCGAGGATCTGTTCCAAATAGAATGGGTTCCCGTTGGAGGTTTTCACTAAAAACTCATGAAAAGAATCGCGAATTTTTCCACCTAGTTTTCCCTCAGCAAAAGTCCTTAGTCCTTTTTCTGAGAGAATATTTAAATCAATTTGACGGACAGGTACTTGCTCCTCATTAATGGTTTTTTGATTAAAAAGAAGCGACTTGGTCCCATCATCATTATAACGAGAGGTGACCAAAACGAAAATAGGAAACTCCTCAAAACGAGAAGCTAGTTCGTTCAGCAAGTCAACTGAGTCTGGGTCGTACCAGTGCCCATCTTCTATTTCGAGTACTAAAGGACTAATGACCGATGCTGCTGTGATATAATTGATAAAAGCCAACATCGCATTTTCATAACGCCCTCGAGCATCTAATTTACTCCATAAAGAGTTTGGATAGAAAATCCCCAATTGAGCAGATAAAATAGATTTAGTTCGAAGTAATTCTCTTCGGATGGTTTGCTCTCTTTCCTTAGTCGTTCGTTTTAACTCCTCTGAAAGCCAGTTGAAATTCTGTTCGAAGTTAGCTCGGTTTTGCTCCGCTGTATTATTAGAATGCTGATCAAAGAATTCTTTTACCTGAGAAATAAACGGGTTAAATGGCTTACGCAAAATCTGATCGGCAGGACAGACAAACCAATTTATTTTTTTGTCTTTTTGCAATGCTTTTTTCAGTTCAAAAGACAAGCGGCTCTTTCCAATACCCGCTTCTCCGAAGACATAAGCTATTCCAGATTTATCTTCTCTTAGCACCCTGTTTGCGAAATCAATCAACATCTTCAACTCTGAAGTTCGCCCGATCATTTCTCCGGAGAAAGCAGGTTGGCCTTCTGTTTTTCGTCCTAAGAATTGGTAGGTAGGAACTTCTTTTTCAATCCCCTTATACTTGGCTCTTCCTAGGTTCAGAAAATGATACAAACGACTTTTTTGAATATCATCATCCACTAGTACTTCTCCCCATTTTGAAGCAATCATTAATCGAGCTGCAAGGTTCACCTGATTTCCAACTACGGCGTACTGACTTCTTTCGTTGCCTCCTACGATACCCGTATAGGCGATTCCAGAAGAAACACCAGCGCGAATTTTCAGTGATTTATTATCTAATTTAGTAACCTCTTCTTTTATAGAAAGTAAAAATTCCAATGCTCGCTCTACATTATTTTCATAGGAAACTGGCGCTCCAAAAAAACCAAGCATCAGTCCACCTTTATCTCCAAAATCAATTTCCTTGAAATAACCAGAGAAAGAGTTGATCTGATCTAAAACAATAGTTGCAAATTCGTTTAGTAACTCATGGTTATTCACTCCTGTGAAAGATATGAACACGGTTACTACGGTTCTGAATTCTCCAGTTTGATTAAAGTCGATGACTGAATCAGGAAAAAAAGATTGTAGTACAGAACGTTCTATATTGGGTAACAACTGGTTTCGAACAACCGCAGGGGCAGGAGCTACTGTTCCTATTAAATTATAAAAATGATTAT
>JBGCDT010000374.1:0-14611 GCA_045105695.1 Saprospiraceae bacterium
GTCGTCGTTAAATTTGACAATTATTCTTATGAAGAATACGGTATAGTGGATGGCATCGTTAGTAAAAAATCTGTTCTGCCGAGTGGAAATACTTATTATCTAGAAGTTGATTTTCCAAGAGGTTTGCGTACGTCTTACAAAAAAGAAATTCCTTACAAACCTGAGATGAAAGGTACTGCGGAGATCATTACGGATCGGAAGCGATTCTTGATTTGGGTGTTTGATCGGTTGTTGTCTAGGTTGGAGTTTTACAAATAAGCTGTTTAATTAAAATGAAAAGGTAAATTAAAAATGCCTTTGGACGTGGACTGACTAAGACGATTAACTAAAACTTCCTTCTGACGTGATGGACGAGGTACAGCGTTTTTTTAAGAGGCTAGTCAAAGTCTTGGGCTGCAATTTAAAATCGCGGTTCAAATTATTTACTAGGGAAAACTTGAACCGAAATCTGTAAGTTGCAGCCCAAGCCAAACGAACTTGGGTATTAGTACTCAGCCAGAAAAAGTTCGCGCTGCGATTTCAAAAAATCGCGGTGAGAATTCTTTTTCATTTAGTAGACCGCTTCCTAGGTTTTATCCATTCACCGCTTTACGAACTCTTGCTCACCCACGCTTCCACCTCACGAGATCCATAAAGGCAGGCGCAAAACTAACAAAGCCAAAAGCCCTCCCTTCGCGCCGCTGCGGTAAAACATATCTAAAAAAACTTCGTGTTACTTTGTGCCCTTCGTGGTAAACCAAAAAAATCCCCAGGTGGAAAACCACCCAGGGAAATTCAAAGTATGCTTAAGAGTCGTCTGCCAGCAGTGCCAGCATTCGACTATTATTTTTCATCAATACGAATCGTGATGTTGCTGGAGTCACCAGTGCCTTCGCCTTGGAAGCTCATTCGGCTGCCATCAATACCTCGCTTCTGAAGGTATTCGTATACGGTTCTTGCACGAACATCATCTAATGATACTTCTTTAGAACCTCTGTATGAACTGTTTTCATTTCCAGTAATGTAACCGTAAATATCAACAGATGTATTCGGACAGCTCTTTAGGCAAACGGCTAAATCATCCAATGCTTTCTTACCAGCACTTTTCAGACGAGCACCATTTCTGCCAAAGCTAACATTATCAAAAGTGAAACGCTTAGGATAATTAGACTCAGGATCACTGAGGTAGTTAGCTACATTAGAACCTGTTCCTTCTGCTAGTTTCAGATCACCGGCTGCTGGGCAAATAGCGGTCTTAACTGGAGCAGGTGGAGGCGTTTCTGCTTTAACGGTATCTACGATTACTGGTGGTACAACAGGTGGTGTTTTCGCACAACCATCACAGCCTCTTAGAAGCAAGGCTAATAAGGCAAGAAGTAAGAATAATGGAAGTAACCACCACCAAGCAAAGCCACCTTTGTCTTTTTCTTCTTTTACAATCGGAGCTGCTGCAACCACTTTCACCTTCTTAGGAGGTGGAGGAGGAGCGCTGAAACTCTTCGCTGCTGGTGCAGCTGGTTTTACAACTGGAGGAGGAACAACTATCTTTTCTTTGAGCTCTGACTCCTTGCGTTCTATCATTCCACCACCGCCGCCGCTTGCAAAGCTAGAGGCAATTCCACCAGCGACTAAACCGCCGCCAGCAACTGCTGAGCCTGATCCAACGATAGGGATGAAAGGTACACGCTCTTTTTTCATACAACTACGTCCTACTTCTCTTCCTGTACTGTCTTTCAGTACATTGATGTAGTAAGAGCCTTTCTGAATAGTCTCGTACATCTTCTCATTGTTCAAGTTTTTCAATGCGCCAGAGAGTTCTTGATCTCTTCCTTTAGCAGTTCCAAAACCTTCACTTCTTAGTCGTACAGAACCATCAGAGTTGTAAATAGCAAAGTAGTATTGACCATTTTCATGTCTGAACAAAGCGACGTTGTTTACTTTGTCATTCACTTTACGGTTGGTATACTCACTGCACTTGAGATAGTCATCTTCTTTTTCTTTTGGCTTAGGCGGTACAGGTGGAGCTACTTTTTGGAGACAGCTTCTACCGACTTCACGACCCGTTTTATCTTTCAAAACTTCTATGAAGTATTCACCTCTTTTGATGCGGCTATACATGTCTTTGCTATCAGAATATTTCAGTACACCTGAAAGTTCCTGATCTCTTCCTTTGGCCGTTTCAAAACCTTCACTACGTAATCTTACAGATCCATCTGCGCGATACATGGCGAAGTAGTACTGGCCGTTATCATGTTTGAATAAAGCGACATTGTTTTCTTTATCATTTACGTGACGTCCTTCGTATTCTTTACAAGGTAAGTAGTCGTCCTCTTTTTCTTTCTTTACAGGTGGAGGCGTAGACTTTACAGATGAGCTGCTGCTGCTGCTGCTGCTGCTGCTTGTTGTAATAGAGCTAACTACTTTGCTTCCTCCTGTTGCTAAAGTTGCGAAAGCTCCTCCGGCGAGTAGGAAGTTGGTACTCATTTTTTCGCTATCCTCGTAGTAGCAAGATCTTGCAATCTCTTGATGGTTTCCAGCTTTTAATACATAGTAGTGGTACTTGCCATTGAGTGCTGTCTCTTTTTTCCAACGTTTTTCAATTGGCGCATTTTTCTTTACAGATTCAATTCCGTTGTCACGAGCGGCGGCAGTTGTGTAACCTTCTGACCGTAACAAGGTGTTTCCGTCTTTGTCATTATAAGCAAAGAAATATTCTTTTCGATTTTCATCATAAAAAGAATAGAAACCTTCAGCACCACTATATGCTTCACAAGGCAGATAATCATCTACAATTTTATCGGCAGCAGGAGCCATTGCTTTAGCTACAACTGGTTCTGGCTTATCTTCAAATTCATAACGTGCATCTACGTAAGCAGACTTCATAGCTCCCTCCGAATCGAAAGGACAGCTGATTGCAATCTCTTGGTGGTTTCCAGCTTTTAAAGAATAGAACCATTTACCATCAACATCTTTTGTGGTCCAACGTTCGTGTAGCTTAGCATTTTTCTTGACAGATTCAATACCATTGTCTCTACCTGATTCAGCAGTGTATCCTTGGCTACGTAGGATAGTTTTTCCATCTGCGTTGTTATAACCGAAGTAGAATTCTCCGTCTTTTTCAAATTTGTGAAAACCAGCAGCGCCTGCGTAAGATCCACAGCTAAGATAGTCATCGAGTATGTGACCAGTCGGAGCCATAGCAGCTACTTTTTCAGGTTTGTCTTCGAACTCATACCGAGCATCTACGTAAGCCGATTTCATATCATTCTCAGAATCAAAAGGACAACTTCTTGCAATCTCCTGATGGTTGCCTGCCTTCAAAGCATAGTACCATTTGCCACCTTCTTCAGCTGTCGTCCAACGTTCGTGGATCTTAGCATTCTTCTTTACGGATTCAATTCCATTATCCCTACCAGCTTCGGCTGTGTAGCCTTGGCTACGTAGGATTGTATCTCCATTTGCATTGTTATATCCAAAGTAATACTCTCCGTCTTTATCGAAAATATGGAAACCAATAGCACCAGTGTAAGCTGCACAGTCTAAGTAATCATCTAGTTCATGACCAGTTGCAGCCATAGCGGCTACTTTTTCAGGCCTGCCTTCAGCCTTGTCTTCAAAAGCATATTGAGCATCTACATAAGCAGACTTCATGGCATCTTCCGAATCGAAAGGACAGCTTCTTGCGATCTCCTGATGGTTGCCTGCTTTGAGTGCAAAATACCATTTACCACCTTCTTCAACTGTTGTCCAACGTTTGTGGATAGGGCCATTTTTCTTTACGGATTTAATTCCGTTATCTCTACCGGAAGCAGCAGTGTATCCTTGGCTGCGAAGAATTGTTTTTCCATCTGCATTATTATAGCTGAAGTAAAACTCTCCCTCATGTTCAAAACTATGGAAACCTGCCTCACCATTATATGCATCACAATTCAGGTATTCATCCTGTGCATGACCAGAAGTGCCAGTGTTAGCCATAGCTGCGGCCATTTTAGGAGCAACAAGGCTAGGGTCGTTGGCTATCAACGCCTTTATATAAAGATCAGCTTCTACTTCTGTATCGAACCATCTACTGGTTGCAATCTCCTGATGATTTCCAGCCTTTAGATTGAAGTAATGTTTGCCATTGCTGTGAACCGCTTTTTTGTAACGTTCAGGGATGGTCATATTTTTAGTAACGGAAGCGATTCCATTATCTCTGCCTTTGTCAGAGTTGTATCCTTCGCTTATGAGGATGACCTGACTGTTCATATTGTAAGTGAAGTACCATTCATCAGCATCGGTACAGGTATCGAAACCATTGTCTACGCCAGATATGTTTTCTTCGTAGAAAGCAAGTGGTCGGTAGTCATCATCTCCTCTCTTATTAGCTTCATAACCAGATTCAGTTGTTTTAGCAGACCTAGTTTTTTCACCATCACCATCTTTCTTACCTAATGGGGGAATTTCCTTTTGGCAAAGTGCAATCATTTCATTGGCAGCCTCTTCTGAATCAAAGTCCACGCTTCTTGCAATTTCCTGATTGTTACCTGCGGTGATAATAAAAGCGAAGGTTCCGTCTTGTTCTCCAGCTACAGATTTATAACGGTCAGGATTGTCTGCATTTTTGATGACAGATCTAATACCGTTAAAGCAATCATCTTTACTAGCGTAGGGCTGGCTTTTCAAAACCACGTCGTCCCCATCCGTTTTAAACTGGAAGTTAAATTGGTTGTCTTTTTTCGTTCGAAAGGCACGATACCTCATATTTGTATGTATTGATTAAAAAATAAAATTGAATTCAAAATTTAAATCTAAAGTCGTTTAAGAATGCATAAAATTTTTAAACAACTTATCTATATAGGACTAGAATACATCTTACTGCAACAGTAAGTTATTCCTTTCCAATATTGTTTTAATCGAGAATTTGGCAATAGAAATACAGCGATTTCAAGTGTCTTTAGTTCAGTAAAATGTAACTAATCTTTAAGCTGTACTTCGTAATCTATTCTTTATCAACGAATTGTACCGTCTATTGCGTTTTACTCTTAGTATGTTCTGTATGTCCCTGGGATGGGATTTTAATGAAGTCGCATAAAAATAGTAAAAGCTGATTGAAAAACAAATATATTCTTTCTATGCAGGTGATCTAGTGCAGATTTGACGTTATAATATGTTCAGCAGGCTGTGAATTATTTACGACGTAAGAGCATTGTTAGAATTATAGAACAAATCAGTATCATGTTGTTTTGGTATTTTAATTTTACTTGAATAGAAATGTAAGGTTTGTAGTCTAAAAGCTGTTTTCAAAACACTCACATTTTTAAGACTATCTTTGTTTCTTTTTGTCACTTTTGATGGAGATAGAATTCCATTACTAATCTACTCAACTCGTAAATCGAAAAATCATGAAGGTCAAAAATAAAGAGGATATTCAGCGACTAGATGAAAAGATTAAAAGTGAACTTGGGATAGATGTTCGCAAATACCGAGATGATGATGTGGCAGAAGATTTTATGGACTTGTTGTTATTCCCAAAGTATTTTGCAAGTTGGGTTTTACCTTCTATAGGGCTGATGTTTGTTTTGTTTTTGCTGGGTTTTTTCTTTGTTGATCTGGCTAATATAGAATACTTAGTTTATGCCTTTTTCGGCTTTTTCCTTTTTATCGGGACGGGATTGTTTTTGGGCTTGTTACTATTTACCTGGCAACTTAAGTCGGATCTGGAGAACGTAGCAGACTATGCTATGAATACTATGAAGGCGGGGATCTCTGATGTCGGCCGGTTTTCTAACAATATGTTTACGAAAGATAGGAACGTACTTGGTATGCTTTTCAAAGGCATCATTTTCATAGTTACTATTCCAATGATGAAAAGAGCAATTAACAAAAAGGTTCCTTGGTTGGCTTTTGCAATTGTGCCCTTGTTCAATAAAATCCTAGGTAGCTTCTCAGAGTGTGTAGACTTTGATGAGGAACCTTTGCGTAAAAACATTGAAGAAAAAGAACCACCTTCTACAATCATCAAAACGTTCGATAAGGTTGTTGAAAAAGCTAATACTGGAATCGGCAATGCTTTATCTAAAACACTGCGCGTAGCACAAATTCCTTTACAAATAGGATTTGTAATATCATTGTTATTGCTCACCGCTTTTTTATATCTGATTTGGTAACAATCTGAAGACAAGGGTTTATTGAGTAACAAAAATAAAAAAGACCGGCTTAATAAAAACCGATCTTTCTTACGTAAGTCTATTGTTGTAACAATAAACTTACGTGCTATCTAATAAGTGATATTATAACTTCTTAATAGAACAGCCAATTGCTTTTGTAAAGCTAGGATCTGGTGTTTTACCTGCTTCCAATGCTGCGATAGCATCCTTTACGTAATGCTCTTCAACAGCAGAAGCATCTTTTGCATTATCGTCAATTGCTCCGATGTATTGTACAACCATTTCTTTGTCTAGTATAAAGACATGTGGGGTACGCGTAGCTCCGAATTTAGGATAAACTTTCTGCCCATCATCGAACAAGTAAGCGAATGGGAATTCTTTTTCCTTCGCACGAACTTGCATGTCTGCAAAGCTATCCCCAGGCTGAGCTGCAGGATCATTTGGATTGATGGCAATTACCGGATATCCCTTAGCTGCAAACTCATTGTGCAAGTCAATCAGACGATCTTCATACAAAACAGAGTAGGGGCAGTGGTTGCAAGTAAAGGTCACGATAAAGCCTTTCGCTTCTTTCATGTCAGAGAGAGAGACCATTGACCCGTCTACATTCTTCAGTTTGAAATCTTCTGCTTTGTCCCCGACTTGGTAGCCAGTGGTTTTTACGATTTTGACGGCCTTGCCCTCCGCATTATTCTTCTTACCTGGGCTTTCATTGACCTTTGCAGGACTTTCTTCCGTTGATGCCTGATTAGCTACTTGTTGCTCTCCGCAGGAAACAAACAAAGTTCCCATTAGGCAAAGTGTAAATAAGGCATTCCATAAATTTTTCATGATTGTTCTAAATTTTATAGTTTAAAAATGAGGGTATATTTAGTACAGGTGAAGCATTTAGACTTCAATGAAATAAATACGTTTTATTGCTTTAAGACTCCTTCCATCACTTCTACGAGATCTTCATATTTTTCAAAAGAGCGTTCAAAAAAGCCACGTTTTTTTCCTTGGTAAATGACTGTAGCTGGAATGGCACCCGACCACTCTGGATCCACTTTGTCTATCCATTTATTAGAATTCGGATCATCAAGAACGACGACTTCGGGTTTGAGATTTCTTTTATTAATAAATGGAATCAACTTCTTTTCTATGACAGAACTAAAATCTAAACTAACTAGAAGTACTTTTACTTTTTCGTTTTTATAGTTCTCGTGTAGCTGCTCGAAGTAGGGTAACTCTGCGACACATGGTTTGCACCAGGTTGCCCAAAAATTAACGATGTAAGTTGTGTCATTATTGATGTGAAGGAGTGGCTCGAAACTTTCAAAATCGTATACGGGAATATTTCCGACATTTCCTGAATTAGCAGGGGATACTGTTTTGGTGTTTGTAGCAACTGTTTTAGCCTTACTTGTTGATTCCGCTTTAGCTTTACTGTTATCAGCGGTTGACTGGCTATTGCAACTTACTAAAAACGCAAGCAGGCAGATTGTAAAACTAACTTTGTAAATATCATTGATTTTCATTGTATTGAAATTTAAACAGATTTTTAAAACCTAAAACCGAGATGTCCTCCAAAGAAATAAACAGTATTGTCCTTATCGTATAACGCAATACTACCTTTTACACCCGCTAGAAAAAAATCACCTAAGTGTGCATCATAATTTAGAATGAAACCAAGGCCGGGTTTGAAAAAGCGTTCTGTTCCAAAGCTTTCTGTGTTCAACTTGTTTTCCCAATCCGTTTTGAAAGACCTTGCACTTAGCATGAATCCTGGTCTTACATCATGTACCTCATTATCAGGAGTGAAAGAATAATAAACAGCAAAGTCAAAGTGCACGGTTTCTAGTGTTCTGAATTCTTCAGCTGTTTCAATTCCGTCAGCTGCGCTATAACCAGCTACAACTCCAATGCTAATGGGGTCATAGAAAACTCTGGAGTATTCTACATAATAACTAGGTGCAAAAGCATCCTCTAATGAAATTAGATTATATCCGCCCCCTATTTTTATCGCATCTCTTTTCTTTTGTCCAAAAATCAAGGTGACCCAGAGAAAACAAGCGCAAAGAAGAATTGTTTTTTTCATACATTATTTGTTGAATTTTTAGTCAAGGCTAATTCGACTCGCAATGATAACGAATAATCTTTTAGCAACGAAAACAGGCGACCTGTTGGTACAAGTCGCCTGCTTCGATTGGTGAAAGTGTTTTTATGTTTTAACCTTTATTTCAAAGGAGTTTGGGTATTTAGTTACTGTTAAGCCAGATTTGCCATATCACGGATAAGGATACTTCTTCTGTTGAAATAAATTAGATCGGATTTTCTTAGGTCGTTCAAAACAGAAGTTACCGTCTGACGGGAAGTCCCTGTAAGATTAGCAATGTCTTGTTGAGTCAGTGAATGCTTTAGTAGCATCTCATAACCCACTCGACGACCACGTTTGGATACAGAATCTTTTAGGAACTCTACTATTCTAGAGCGAGCATCTTTGAAGATCAATGACTCCAGGCGATTCTCTGCTCTTCTCAATCGTTTGCCCATTAATGATATTACACGAAGGCAAAGGTTATGATTGGATTCCATTAATTTTTGAAAATCACTTACTTTGATTACGCAAAGCTGAACTTCCTCGTTCATGGCTCTCGCAAAATCCTGACGGTTTTCTTCCCCCACCAGGCCAAGCTCACCAAACATAGCAGTTGGATGCAGGACGGCTTTTATTACTTCTCTACCGTCACTGGAGTGTGTACCTATTTTTACGGTTCCTTTAGTAAGGAAAAATAAATGGTTAGACACTTCGTCAGGCATATATATAAAGGAGTATTTTCTCTTAGTTTTTAACTCCATACAATTGGACAACATTATTTTTTGATCCTGATTTAGGCAATCAAATAATGGGAGTTCTTCGATAAATGCTAATTTTTTTGCAGCTTCCATAATCAAATTTGTTTGGTGGTTAAAAAAATCAATTTATAGCTGTGTGTGATATTCCTTTTGTTTATGATATACCAAAGTTGAGGAAATGTGAATGGAATAAAAATTACATGATCGACTAAATGTTTGTTTTATTTTTTTTAATTATAACAACCAAAATAATGATAATCAGTGTTTTATGTTTCATTAGGGCTAGGTAAAGTTCATTGTTTGTTAATTTGTATGGTGTTTTACCATCATCTGTTTTGGGTAGAATTTCTTCAATAGAGACGAAAACCTTTGATTATTTTAAGATTTAACCTTAAATGTCGCTTATTTTCTTCAGCATAGAGAAAATGAATATTGTCGAGTAATACAGTTTCAAATGATATTTGGAGTAGAACGAAAGTTGCAAAATAAAAAGACAGCATATGGATAATACACAACAAAAAATTTGAGTACATATTCATTCTATTTTTTGTATCTTTGAACGGTTACTACCAAACCTATTTCAAGTAGAATGAGTCAACCTCTGATTCTACTTTCTCTTTAAATTATTCCGATTAGATAATTTCATAGACTATAAGAAAACCTAAATCGCTTTCTTATGGTTTATTAAACCTAGCTATTCCACCCTAACCGCTAACTTTATTATCTACTCTCGGAGAATCACCTACAACTCACAATCACACAAAAGTCAAGTGGCGTAATGTCACTTGCGTATTTTTATTCTACTAAGATACTTTCTTAGCTGGATAACTGATGTTCTGTAATGCACGCATGAGCTCCTCAACGAGTTATTGCTACCCTTACAAACGTTTTACTTATTAAAACAAAAATCAAAAAACTTACTATGAGACCGACTCAAAAAGAATTGTCTGTCATAGCGCGTGTTCGAGTTGTTATTAATCAGGTTTTACTATTGGTTGCATTCCTATTTGCTATTAATACTGTTACTGCAAACAAGGTTCACGACTTCCATCAAGAAACTTCAGTTCCAGGTAAAGACTCATTAGCACTAGGCGCCTCGGCAATTCCTACTGAAAATAATGCTATTGACAACAAAGGTTTTCTATGCTTGGAGGCTTCTAACAACGGACCTTTATGTGTTGGTCAAACATTAGAACTTTACGCCACTGATGGTGCGGACTCTTATCTTTGGACGGGCCCGAATGGATTTACTTCTACAGAACAGAATCCAGTAATCCCCAATGCAGGAATTGAATCTGATAGTTTCTTTACAGTTACCGCGATTGGAGGGCCATGTCCAGGAACTGTCAACACTCCTGCTTTTATTAAAGTATCCTTAGATGGAACAGCTCAAAGCAACAGCCCTGTCTGTCTCGGAGATAATATTGAATTGAGCTCTTTTGGTGGATTAAGCTTTAGCTGGTCCGGTCCTAGTAACTATTCATCAAATGATGATGATCCTACAATATTGAATGCAGAGCTTGAAGATGCAGGTATTTATACCGTTATTTTAACCGCTGGAATTTGCATGGATACTATTTCTGTTGAAGTAGAAGTACTTCCTGACTTTTTAGTTACGACTAATATTTCGCCTGCCGATTGCGACGAAGATGGAGCAATTGATTTAGAAGTCAATGGTGGTACACCTCCATATAGCTATGATTGGTCTGATTTGCCAGGCAATGATAATCCGGAAGACCGAACTGATCTTACGGTAGGATCTTATGATGTGACCATATATGATGACACTGGCTGCGGTGCTCCCTTTAATAACTTAATTATTGGAGACTTCTGTAACTGTGGTGCAGATGCTGGAAATATTTCTGCTGATGAAAGCTCCGTTTGTTTGGATAATGGAACAGCTACGATCTCCGCTATTCCTGATGGCAATCAATCAGTACCAACTGACTTTGAAGTCATTTATGTCTTGACAGAGGGAGACGACCTTATTATAGTTGATGTAAGCGCTGATCCTTCGTTTATCGTTTCTGCTAAAGGAGATTATACCATACATACCTTAACATATGATCCAACAACTCTGGACTTAAGTATTGTTCAATTGGGGACGACCTCTGCTACTACTGTGGTTTCTTTGATACTGCAAGGTGGTGGTGATATTTGTGCAGCTTTGGATGTCAATGGTGCTCCGATAGTGGTTTCGGGAGTTTCGGCTATGGTTAATACGATTAGCCCTGCGGCATGCGATCTTTGTAATGGTTTTGTTGTTTTGGCTCCTTCTAACAATACTTATACATGGAGCGATGGAGGCACCGGGGCAAGTAGAAATGACCTTTGTGCAGATTTTTATAACATTACGGTTACAGATAATAATGGCTGCTCTTCTGAACTCAATTTGACGATTGCTGATGATTGTATTAATTGTGAAGATATAAATGTTCTGAATATCGTAGCTATCGAAACCAGTTGTGGAAATTCAACAGGTTCTATATTGATAGAATTAGATAATCCAGCGAATTATAGTTACGATTGGTCTCCAAATACAGGAACCAGTAACGCTAATGATAATGGAAGAACGAACCTGGCCTCTGGTGTTTATACGGTAGAAGTCACGGACTTACAAGACTTAGATTGTTCGGCGACCTTTTTAATTTCTGTAGGAATTTCTGATGGACCTGTAGTCGAGGGCGTGTCTAGTACTCCTTCTAGTTGTAGTGCAGCTGATGGCTCTATCACAATCTTACCTGCTAACTACGAATACGTTTGGGTGGCAGATGGTTTTATCGGTAATTCAAGATCTGATTTGACTTCAGGTCCGCATGATGTAATTGTTACTGATCCTTCAAATCCAGATTGTCCAGATATTATAACGGTTCAGGTCGGAGAAGTCAATGACCTTAGTGCTGAGGCGATTATTAACAATAGTCCTACATGTGATGAAGCTAATGGTACTGTTACTATAAATCTATTAAGTGGCGGCGGTTCTAACATGACTTATCAATGGAATAATGGTGGCGATAACGTTACCGAAAATAATTTGGCCGCAGGGCCATACGGTGTTTTTATTACAAATGAAGATACTGGCTGTACCTTCAATTTAATTTTTGGTTTAGCAGATGATGTTGGTACTGTTGGAGTAGTGGTTGATCCTTTCTATGAAGTGAGTTGCGTAGGGAGTACAGATGCTGAAATTACTTTTGAACTAAATCCTTCAGATGACTTTGTGGGGCCAGCGACGGTATTAATTACAGACGCTGCTGGGAATACATTTAATAACGGACAATTAGGTCCTGGTCAATATTGTGTTATTGCAAATGATGCCAATGGTTGTGTTGCAGGTACTGGTTGCGTTAATGTAGTTCAACCTGCGGCACTTGATGTGGATGTGACTTTGACTGCAGCTGATTGCCAAACAGGTGGTACGATTAACGTCCTGACTTTTGGAGGAAATCCAAATTACACCTATGATTGGGCTGATTTGCCAGGTGCTGATAACGACAAGGATCGCAATGACTTAGCCCCAGGAACTTACAACCTTACCGTAACAGATAACAATGGCTGCTCTGCTATTGCAGATAACTTAGTCATTGCCAATGATTGTGGAGACTGTTTAACACCTCCAGTTGTTAATAGCATAGTCGTTGTTGATTCAAATTGTGATCAGGCGGATGGACAAGCCATTATTAATATGACAACCAATTTTGCAGATTTTACCTACGAGTGGACTCCTGATTTAGGGACTCCTAATGCAATTGGAAATAGCAGATCAAATCTGCCAGCAGGTTCTTATTCTGTATTGATTAGAGATATAAATGACCCTGCATGCTTTATAGAAGAAACGATCAACATTGGGAATACCGATGGACCTCAGGTTGATATAGAATCTACCACAGCGTCTTCTTGCAGTGTTAGTAATGGATCAGCTATTTTGACGACTCTTCCCGGGCTAACATACGTTTGGTCTGACGGAGGTTTTGGAGCAGAGCGTTTTGATCTAGCTGCTGGAGAATACCAAGTGACTGTAACTGATGTAGCTACAGGTTGCTTCACAATTGTAACTGTTGAGATTGGTATAATTGACGAAATAGAAGTGGCTTTAAACGTTATTACTCAACCAGATTGCAATGAAGCTAATGGATCTATTTCTGTGGAAGTAAATGGTGGCTCCGGTTCTTACTTCTACAGCTGGGGACCAACCACGACTTTGGTCAACTTAGCTGCTGGCCCATATGAAATAACAGTGACTGACTTAACTACAGGATGTACTGGCGAAGCAATTGCTGTTCTGACAGACGATGTAGTTGGAGCTGATATTGAATTTCAAGAAACGATAGAAACTACTTGTCCTGGATCAGCTGATGGTTTTAATGACTTTGCTTTTTTACCAGAGCCAGGTTTTGTAGGCCCTCCATCAACGTCCATTGTTGATGCTGCTGGAAACACATTTACAAATGGTCAGTTGCCAGAAGGGGAGTACTGTATTATTATAGAAGATGCAAACGGTTGTCTTGCTGCTTCAGCTTGTTTTGAAGTTGTTTCCGCAGGGCAGATTGATATTGATATTTCTATTACGCCAGTTACTTGTAACGCATTGGGAAGTATTGATTTAGAAGTACTTGGTACCAATGGTCCTTACATTTACAATTGGTCTGATGTCGCTGGAAATAATAACCCACCAGATCGCTTCGGCCTTACGGTAGGATTGTACAGTGTGACTATTACAGATGGTTTTGGTTGTGAAGTTGTTGCTGATGATTTGATCGTCGCAGATGATTGTACCATCACCCCTGATTGTATCGAACCTGTTGTTACGAACCTCACAACAGTAGAAGCTACTTGCGGAGATAACAATGGTTCTACAACTATAAGTTTAAGTGGAAACGAAGCTACAGATTATACTTACAATTGGTCGCCTAACATTAGTACTTCTAATACAGCGACCAACCTTCCGTCTGGAGTTTATTCCGTAACCATCGCCAATGTAACGGATGAAAATTGTACCACTGAAGTTTCTTTTTCAATACAAAACTCAGACGGACCACAGGCGGATATCATCAGCAGTACTCCAGCAACCTGCGCGCAGGCCAACGGAACAGCGGTTGCTTCTCCACCTAATTTTATCTACGAATGGTGTAGCGGTACTATAGGATTCAACGGTTTGGATTTGCCGGCAGGTACTTGCTTCGTTACCGTTACTGATCCTGTTACTAATTGTACAAATATTTTAGAAGTAGAAATAGAAGAACTCAATACGCTTGATGCTGAAATTGTTATTGACAACAATCCTGACTGTGGGGCTGATAATGGAGTTGCTTCAGTATTGGTTACTGGTGGTTCTGCAAACTATAGTTATGCTTGGAGTGACGGAGGAAGTGGATCTATCAGAAATGATTTAGAAGCTGGAGCATACACTGTAACGGTAACTGATCTTGGAGCAACTGGCTGTGAGGTGGTTCTTACTTTTGATTTGATTAATGATTTGGATATCGATCAGCAGGCGACTATCATGTTTGGTGGAAACGGCACAGGGGATGGATTAGTAAGTTGTGCAGGAAGTGCGGATGGATTTATTGATGTAAATATAAGTCCAGGACCTGATTTCGCTGGTGAGGCGATATCAGTCATCGTAGATGCAGATGGAAATACTTATG
>JBGCDT010000375.1:0-4813 GCA_045105695.1 Saprospiraceae bacterium
ACCAAAGGAGTTTATCTATTACAACTCAAAACGGCTGGCTTTGTGAAAACGGTAAAGCTTATTGCGGAGTAATACTTGGTCTTTCGTCTTTGGTGTGTAAAATCTTAGTTTAGCGCACCAAAGACGAACTGACTTTTGTCGTCTTTTCCCCTTCCTTAAGAATTCATTTCCTAGTGGTTCATTTTGTCCTTATATTTCGGCTACGTTCAACGACGTCAGCTACTGAACCGTCATTGACTAACCCAAAATTGCACCTTTTCATTTTTTTAAAACACATGTGATGAAAGTGAACCAATTACTAGCTTTATTATTACTGGCGTCTACTTACGCTTTTGCTCAACCTGAGGTGAGTCTAGATCAATATGCTACTGGCTTCAATAGACCGGTAGGAATCGTCTCTGCTGGAGATGACCGTTTATTTATTCTTGAGCAAAGTGGAGACATCGAAATCATTGATGCTAATGGTGATCCATTGGATGATCCCTTCTTGGAAATTAATGTAAATGATAACGCAAACGAACAAGGACTTCTAGGTCTTGCTTTCCATCCGAACTACGCGGACAATGGATATTTCTACGTGAATTATACTGCTAATGGTGGTGGTGATTCTAAAGTCGTTCGCTACTCTGTAGATCCTACTGACCCGAATAAGGCTGATCCAAATTCTGCTTTAGAATTGATGAGCGTAGATCAGCCATATAGCAATCACAATGCAGGGGACATCGCTTTTGGCCCTGATGGATATCTTTATGTTGGTTGGGGTGATGGTGGTTCTGGTGGTGATCCAGATGAGTTTAGCCAAAACACTACTATGATGCTGGGTAAGATGCTACGTATAGATGTGGATTCAGACACACAACCTTATGGCATTCCACCTAATAATCCATATCTAAATGACTCTGATGTTTTGGATGAAATTTGGGCGATTGGTTTGAGAAATCCATGGAGATATAGTTTCGATAGAAAGACTGGCGATCTTTGGATCGGTGATGTAGGACAAAATGCTAAGGAAGAAGTTGATTTTATTGCAGCAGCCGATATGGCGAATGGTGGGTTTAATTTCGGTTGGGATTGCCGTGAGGGAGATATAGGATATGAACCTAGCAACTGTGCTGCTTCTCAAGCCTTCACTGACCCAGTACATGTTTACAAAATGGGAAGTCAGTTTACCTGTAATTCTATTACTGGTGGCTATGTTTATCGTGGATGTGAATTCCCTGATATTTACGGACATTATTTATATGCAGATTACTGTTTCGGAATCATTTGGGCTTTGGCTCCTGATGGAAACGGAGGTTGGACAAATACTGAAGTATTTGAGCAAGCAGGCGCTGACATCAGCACATTCGGCCAAGACAATGAAGGCAACTTATACGTAGCTCGCCGAAACAACGGACGTATTTACAAAATTGAAACAGACTTCGAACTAGACGAACTGGTATACGATGAACCTAACGATCAGATCACAGCTCCTGATGGTTACGAAACCTATCAATGGTACAAAGATGGAAATATCCTCAATGGAGAAACCAACCAGACTTTGGAAAATGTAGAAGCAGGTGGTTCTGCTACTTACTATACATTGTTGAGCTTTGGAGAAGGAGATTGTACTTTGACTACGGAGGATGTAGTGGTGGAGTTTGAAAGTAGTCTGGCTTCTATCCCAGGTCTTTCGAATTTTGAAGTAAGTCCAAATCCTTTCTCGGACGAACTTTGGTTAGACGTCGCTTCTCAAGGGAATCTGGATCTGTCCATTGACATTCTTAATGTGACTGGCGAGGTTGTTCATTCTTTAGAACAAGTTAATACTAAAGCTTACAAAGAAAAAATTGATCTAAGCCATTTAAGTAGCGGTGTCTACTTCGTGAGCATCCAGTCGAAAGGTGGTAAAGTAACTAGAAAAGTAGTGAAGCGATAAATCAGAAAAAATGTATTCAAAAAAAGTCCCGAATCGGCAGTTGCTGATTCGGGACTTTTTATTTTTTTGGGAACTCTTAGTCAAAGAATTACTCTGCAGCAGTCTTGTCTACAGTTGGAGCGATAGGCGCGTGCTCCATCACAGATTTAATTCCATTCTCCATACCATCTGCAGAAGCATACATTTGGCTATCGCCAACGATCTGTCCGTTTCCAGATTTCAGGCTGAAGTAATTTTTACCATTGCTTGCTACTTTACGATCAAAGCGACCTTCAGTAGTCGCGTTTTCACCTACAGAAGCAATTCCGTTTTTAGCGGCAGCTTTGGTAGCATACGCCTGGCTAGACATGATGATCTGGCCGTTTCCAGCAACTAATCGGAAATAAAATTTTTCGTTTTTTTCGCTTTGAAATAATTCGAATTTCATATTTATTGATTTAAAGTTTATGAAAATAAATTTAGTTTGATTGTTGTTTTGATTTTTAAAAAAGCAGGAAAGCAAGCTGCAAAGAGCGAATTGCAAAAAGAACTATGGCTTTATCTTTTTGACTTTTTTATTAATTAGCGCCGTCCAAATGCTTAGTTTTTTATTGTTGTAACTGGTCCAAATAGGTCTCACCTTTCCATCGTAAGCACTGATGTTATTGTAGTCTCCAAAGAAAACAAATTCTCCTGGAGCACCAAAAGGTTTTTCAGAAATAGTCTCATTTTTCCAGGTCTTTCCACCGTCAGTAGAACTCGCTAACACAACGTCCGTTCGCTGATCATCGTACTTTGATCTATCATAAAACACAACATAAATTGCTCCCGTAACAGGGTCTACATCCATCCAAGGAAAGAACTGATGTGTTTTTGTAAGATCATTGTTAACTTTAATAGGATCGCTCCACGTATTTCCTTTGTCTTTTGAATAAGCTAGAAAAATGTCGGTATTGTCTTCCCCATTTCGAGCGTCTGCCCAGTTGATGTAAATTGTTCCTTTGTGAGGGCTATCGCTGAGATCGACGCGTGTCACCGGCATTCCATTCGCACGACCAATGCCAGGAATAGTCATGTCCCAGCCGCCCGGTTGTGCAGCAACTTCAAGGTCTTTTTCCAACCAGGTTTTTCCACCATCCAAACTTCTATCGAAATGAATACGATCATCAAAACTCCAAGCAACATAAACATCATCATTCCACCCAACGGCAGGCACGGCTCCCTCAACAGTATTATCATCGTCAATACAATTACCCGGTAATTCAGAAAGCCTTGCTGGATCAGACCATGTTATTCCTCCATCAGAGGACATAGAAAATAAAATCAGCGACTTGCAATCAGGTTCTTTCGAACCATATTTATCAAACTGTGTCCAGGTCGTGTATATATTGTTATTGTTTGGATTCACGCAAGACCATTCTTTGTCCTGTTGCTTTGGCGGATTAGCTCCGATGGCTGAGCCGTCGTTCCAGGAGACCCCTCCGTCCGTAGATTTTTGTACAATAATACTTTCTAGGATTCGACTACTTTTCCAATTGGTTCCTTCGGGATCAGCAAGGTGGAAGTAGTAAAAATTTCCATCGTTGTCAGCAGTGATACAAGGGTCGCCGTACACACCGTGAGAAGATTGGAGTCGACCCATTTTCCAAGTTTCCCCTGCATCGAAAGAGTAGTGGTAAGAATCAAGGACAGCACCAGCGACCATGTTTTTAGGGTTCTTTGGATTAATGAAAATACTAGGTTCACAAGGACCAAATCCTTTATTATCGTTCTCATGAATGAGAACATTTTTATAGGTACTTTCTTTACAGCTAAAAAGCATTAGTAGAATGGGGAGAATCAACAACATCTTTTTCATTTTGCGAATATATAAAACGTGGGGAAGAAATTATAAAGGGGAGTGAGTAACGGAGCTATTTTGTTGGAAACCAATAGGTTTTCTATGAGGAGTTAAATTAGCTTATCCTGATGATACATCTAACGTAATCCAAGAAGAATATCTATTTTAGCCATCTCGAAATTGAGATTTATTATTTCAAATAATTTTTACGAAAATGAAGAATTTATACATAATCATTCTCTTGGTTCTACTTCAATTCAATGTAGAGGCTCAAAACTTCGGAGGTCACCCCCTCGGTCTCCATTGGCAAATACTAAACTCCGAAGCCGTTCGCGTCATTTATCCAAAAGGCTTAGAAGCGCAAGCTCAGCGCATCGCTGCCATCATCAACAGCATGGATAAAAATAACCGCATTTCCATCGGGAAAAAGAAAAGACGCTTTGATCTGGTCCTGCAAAACCAAACGACTAATCCCAATGGCTACGTTTCGCTAGCTCCTTTTCGTAGCGAGTTTTTTTCGACACCTCCGCAGAGTAATTTGTTTTTAGGATCTATGGATTGGCTGGATGTGCTCGCAATTCATGAGTATCGACATGTGCAACAGTTTACCAATGGCCTTAGGGGATTGACGCTGCTTGGTTATGTACTGGCAGGAGAACCGCTTTGGGCTGGCTTTCATTTTATAAGTGTTCCAAATTGGTACTTTGAAGGTGATGCCGTAGTTGCGGAAACAGCTCTGACGAATACAGGCCGTGGGCGAGCGCCGTTCTTTAGTCTGGAACAAAGAGCTTTGGCTTTCGCAGGCAAAGATTATTCTTATGCAAAAAATAGAAATGGTTCTTTTAAAGATTTATTACCGAATCATTACCCACTTGGTTATATGATGTTGACCAAAGCGCGAAAAGATCATGGTAATGAAGTCACTAAGAATGTCCACAATCATGCTGCCGCTTATCGCGGAATTATTTATCCCTTTGCTAGAGCGATGAGAAAGTATACGGGCATGGGGACTACGAAATTATACAAAGAAGCCTGGGCGGATAAAAAAGAGGATTGGAAAATAGAATTGCAGAATA
>JBGCDT010000376.1:0-12310 GCA_045105695.1 Saprospiraceae bacterium
TGTCGCCATCTCCATCAATGTCAATATCTCTGTATCTACGTACAATCGCATCAGAGTGATCGTCATAACCAGGACCATGATCCTCTACAAAGTCATATCTAACGATGTCATCATTCCAGTCATCATAAACCCAGAATACGTTGTCTACCTCATGTGCAATCCCTCTACTGGTTGGGCTACCGTGCAACATGTCAAGGTGGCTACCATTTAGTCCAGGACCTGGATCTTGCGCATAAATATCAGGATCGCTGCTCCAAAGAGAAGGTCCAGTAAACGTACCTCCATTATGGTTCGCATCCTGAACACCAGGGGAGTTAGCAAAGTTGAAGTTGTCAGAGCTAAAAGCTATAGCACTTGGAAGGGACATAAAGTGCCAGGAGTTTCCATCTATTCTTTCCCAGAAATCAGAAGGATTACCAGAACTCGCATCCGAGATGGTTACGGTACTACCACCTGCGTTTTCAGTTCTTTCGTTGATTACCCATAATTCATCCTTTCCGAGGATAGGGAAGAAGTCAAGATCTGTTGGCTTGTCCAATCCATCTCCTGAGTCAGCTACTTCCTCCAATACTGGTGGAGCAATAATAAATTCATCAATTTTGTTTGGTACAACTACTTGGTCATAAATCAAAGTTGAGGCATCTTGGGAGTTATTACTCTGGTCCTCATCAAGACCATTATTTACCATGTCTATTGTCACTTCAATATCGTAATTTCCAGCGGCGGTTGGTTGCCAAGAGTTTACAAATTCAAATTCATAAAAGGAAAAAGGATCAATACTTAACCCAGTGAACTGTTCTGTATCTCCAGTATTTCCGTTTACGGTATAGCTTATGTCTAAGCTGCTGATAGTATTAACACCTGCGTTATAGATAGACCCTTTGATTGGAGCACCAAGGTTTGTTTCTCCGAATTTTGGTACACTGATTTCTACAAGTTCGGCTTCTAGCTCAGGTGATGTCTGAACAATGATATTATCAAGGGCAAAACCATAGAGGTAGCCGTCTCCATCGTCATAACGAAAACCTATGTTTACAAGTTCTTCACCAGCATATGAGCTTAAGTTTACTTCACGGGTTATCCATCCTGCTTCGCCATCAATATCCATGACTTCTGTCCAGGTGAGTCCTCCGTCGACAGAAACTTCTACAGTGGCGTTTTCTTGATCACCTTGCCAGGAATTGTCCAAGTATATTGCATCGAAACTTAGAACAGCAGAGGTATAGCCAACAAGGCTAAAGGCAGAGCTAATTAAAAAATCATTTGATTTATCACAGTTACAAGCATCGTCATTTGTAGCAGCTACTCGTGTAGAGCCATTTGAAGTGACAGGGAAAGCATTTGTAGAAACTCCACCGGGCGTGTCGATATTCCAACCACCATCTGTGGCATTGGTCTCAACTTGCCAACCAGTTGGCAAAGAGCCACCTTCAAAGTCTTCTTCAAAAATGATCTGAGCGTTGAGGCTGATCATGCTCATGCAAAAAAAGCATAATAAAGCAGGTAAGATTTTTTTCATGTTTAGAATTTAAATGATAGTTAGGAAATGAATTTATAATATAAATTGATTTTAATTTTTAGTGGCTGTACCTCTCTTCAAAGTGTTTCTCATTCGCTGCATGTGCGATTCTACAAACAAGAGAAATAGATTTTGATAAAAACCATCCGAAAGTAATGTTAATAAATCTTTCTAGGGCTCAAGAAGTCTTCTGATGAGTTCTTTTGGAGGGCAATTGACAAAAAAATGATTGTAAAAAACGATTTTGCCGTCTCAAGGACCTTTTGAAACATGCAATAATTTGACTAGCGTTTGGTTTTTTAATCTTCTAAAGATTTTTGACAAAAAGACGACGGAGACTGGATCTTAGAATATTAATATCTCATGGCATAGTTTTTTAATATGTTTTGAAGGTGTAGGCTCTAATAAATTTTTTTGAAACGATTGTGCAGCATCTCTGATACGGAGCCGTCTATGAAATGTGTACTTTTGTAATCAGAAAATAAATTACTTATTAGTTTATCAAACAACAAACGAGATTACAAATGAAAAAGAATTGGGCACTCCTATTATCTATTGCATTATTCATGGGATGCAACGCTGATCCAAAATCACAATCGGATACAAGTCTCGATGGTTCGAATTCCGAACAGACTTCTTCCGTGGATACTAAAATGCTGAAAACGGATATCGAATCACTGATTAACTTCTTTGCTGCTCAGTCTGGCAAATCGCTCAACAAAGAGAAGGCAAGCGAAATGATTAGAAAGTCAGCACAGTTTGCTACAGCGTTTCCAGATGACCCTAAAGCGAGTGGTTATCTTTTTATGTCAGGTGAAGTAGCTCGTTCAATAGGACGATATGAAGACGCGATAAATATTTTTTCAAAGGTAGAAAAGGATTATGTAGATCATGAGAAAGCACCTTCTGCGCTATTTTTAAAAGCGTTTACCTATGAGGAAAATCTTAATGACACGGCATTAGCAAAGAAACACTACAATGAGTTTTTGGAAAAGTATCCAAATCACCAATTAGCGAAAGAAGTAAAGCAACTATTGGCTGTGATTGATGTTTCTCCAGAAGAGCTAATCAAGCGTTTTCAGCAGCAGAATCAGCAATAATTTGTTAGCGATTTGTTAAAACAAATAGATATCAAGGGAAGGGTCTGCTCTACAACGTTCGGTTATCGTGTAATGGCGTTATATTAGAGATTCTGAAAAGAGTCCTATTAAATTGCCACATTTTATAATCAGAAATTTTAGAAATGAATACAAACACTGCTTACACTAAATTCAATTTTTTCAACGGATTGCTTTTTGTCTTATTTGCATTCGGTATCAATGCTGTGAATGCGCAGACAGCTACTGATCCTTATCTGACCTTTGAAACCCCTTTTGTCGATTTCGGAACCTTGAAAAAAGGAGAAGTCAAGACGCACGTTTTCAAATTTACTAACACAGGAGAGGAGGATATCAAAATTGACTTCGTGACGGTTGGTTGTGAATGTACCGAAGTCGAGTGGCCAGAAACGAAGACTTTCAAACCTGGTGACAGTGGTGAGATCAAAGCCATTTACGATAGCGGAAAGGAAGAAGAACTGGGAGAGCATGATAAGTACTTTGAAGTTATTTTGGCGAATACTGATCCTAAAACAGGAAATCCAATCATCAAAGAAGCGGACTTCAGAGTGGTGGTTATAAAATAATCAAAAGAAGAAAATCAATTTTCTATTTCCGTAAGGGACAAACGAATTCAAAAAATCAATTCCATGAGATCTTTACTTTTTTTATTTTTAGTTACAGTATTAAGCAGCACGACTGTGCAGGCGCAAAGCGGCATCGACTTCTTTCACGGAACTTGGGAGGAAGCATTAGCAGAAGCTAAAAAGCAAGAGAAAATTATTTTTGTCGATGCTTATACGACCTGGTGTGGCCCTTGTAAAAGAATGGCTAAAAACATTTTTCCACTAACTGAGGTAGGGGAGACATATAATGCGTTGTGCATCAATATCAAACTAAATATGGAAACGCCGGAAGGGCTGGAATTTCAAAAGAAGTATCCTGTATCTGCTTATCCAACCTTTTATTTTATTGATGAAAAAGGAGAGGCGATTATGAATGTAAAAGGAGGAAGAGGGAAAGATGACTTCATTGGATTGGCAAGACAAGCTTCTGGAAAAGTAGACCGAAGTGTTGATTATGTCGAAGCATATGAGAAAGGAGATCGTGATCCAGAGCTGGTTTATCAATATGTGAAAGCACTCAATAAAGCGGGAAAGCCTTCCCTTAAAATTGCTAACGAATACATCCGCGCTCAAGACGATTTGACTACGGCTAGAAATCTTCGTTTTATTCACGAAGCAGTGACTCAGGCCGATTCCAGAATTTTCGATCTGATGATTGAGCACAGAAAAGAAATTGAAAAGATCATTGATAAAGAACTTGTGGACGATAAAATCGAAAAAGCTTGCCGGGCAACTTTGGCTACTGCAATTGAGTATACCAGTGAAGACTTGCTGGAGGAAACAAAACAAAAGATGAAAACGCATCACAGCAATTTGGGTAATGCCTTTGCTTATGAAGCAGACATGAAATTTTACCGAGCACTAAATCAACCGAAAAAGTATTTAGATGCTTGTGAAGGTTGCGCAAAGAAAGAAATCAAAAAAGATGCTGCCCGTCTCCATGATCTTGCTGCTACTATGTTAGCTGACTTTCCAAAAGATAAAAAGGTGATTTCTTCAGCGGAAGGCTTTGCTAAAAAAGCAGTTAAGAAAGATGCTAACTTTAAGTACTATACCACTTACGCCAAAATCCTTTATAGAAACGGTAAGAAGAAGGAAGCTCTAGTTGCTGCCAACAAATCTCTGGAGATGGCTAGAGAAAAATCACGAGAAGAATATGACGCTAAGCGTTTGATTGAAATAATTAAGAATAGTTAATTAAGGGTGGAAGAGGGCAGAAAGGTGGAAGAGGGTTTCCGTAAATCGTGATTACGTGAACCCTCTTCTACCCTTTTCCGCCTTCTTCTCCTTCTTCAACCTTCAAATAAAAAATTATGAAAAATATCCTAACATTTGTAAGTCTATTGTTATTAACCACTTCCATCTTTGCACAGGCAGGAGAGAAGGGCATGCAGTTTCACAAAGGAACCTGGAAAGCAGCACTGAAAAAAGCAGCTGATGAAGATAAGTTGATTTTTATGGATGCTTACACAACCTGGTGTGGTCCCTGTAAAAAAATGAGTAGAGAAATATTTCCAATGCAGGAGGTGGCTGACTATTATAATGCACATTTCATCAATGTGAAGATGGATATGGAGAAAGGAGAAGGAGTTGGTTTAAGTGTAGATCATAATGTGATGGTTTATCCAACTTTGCTTTTTATAGATTCTGAAGGGACGGTAGTTCATCGTTCAGCAGGTTATCATACGGCGGAGCAGTTTTTAGAATTAGGGCTTAAGGCCAATGATCCTTCTAGTCGTTTGTCTGCTTTGGATAATAGCTACAAAGACGGAAACCGTGAGCCAGAATTTTTGAAGAAATATGCAATGGCCAAATTTGAAGTCATGGATGGCTCTCATGGTAGGTTAGCAGAAGAATACTTAGCTACTCAGGACGATTGGACTACGGAAGACAACATGGATATGATCTTTGGTTTTGTGACCGATACGGATTCTAAGCTGTTCGATCACATTGTTGATAATAAAGCAAGTTTTTACGAAAGGTATGGAGAACAACAAGTCATGCAACGAGTGCAGGCTTTGATTTATAATTCCGTCCAAGATAACGCAGATAACTCTAGCTTGGAACAGGTTGATGCTCTGTACAAAAAAGTTTACCCTCAAAAAGCAGAGCAATTATCTGCTCAGTTTCGATTGTCTCATTATCGCCAGGCTGGAGATCGTGAGAATTATGCTAAATCAGCAGTTAGCTATTTTAAAAAATATCCAAGTAAGGATTGGGATGAGTTGAACGAAGCGGCTTGGACATTCTACAGAGTAGTAGAGGATAAAAAGCAGCTCAAAACAGCTGTGAAATGGGCTAAGAAATCTGTTAAACTAAATTCTAGTTATTTTAATCATGATACTTTAGCTGCCTTATATTATAAGCTTGGTAAGAAGAGAAAGGCAAAGAAGACCGCTAAGAAAGCAATAGCCCTTGGGCAAGCTGCTGGGGAAGATACTTCGGCTACTTCTGAAATGCTTGAGGAGATTATGAAGATGTAGAAGTATTGTTATGATGGAAACATGAGTCATCCTATAAGTATCCTATAAGTAGAGTGTGCACGCATAGGTTTCACGATAGAAGGCCACGTACTAAGTAGCGGGAAGCCGAATTATAGTGTTTGAGCGGAGCGAGTTTATAATTCTTGGGTTTTTTGTTACTTTTTGTGCCAAGACAAAAAGTAAGACAAAGAAAAACTCCCGAATAAAGCCAATTAACTTACGTGCACATATTACTTATAGGATGACTCATATTTTTTTGTTGCCTCTAGTTAGTTTCTCCCTCGCCTTCTTTTTTTAACTGTTTTCTTTCTGGTGACTACGTTTCCGTTTTTTCTCTTTGATTTTACTACGGTTGTTTTCCGCTTGGCTCCGTTTCGGGTAGTAGCGACACGAGTTGTCCTTACCCTAGCTGTTCGAGTATATACGACTCGAGAAGTTCGGCGATGAGGTTGATAAACTCGGTGTGCTCTAACTACACGATGGGTAGGAGTAACTCTGAAGAAAGATCTGTAACGTGCATGTCTTGGATAGTAGAATCGATAGGCAACTGGTCTCCAAGTTCTCCATCCTCTAGGGTAAGATGCCCATCCCCAGGGAGATCTCCAAGGTCTATATTGAGGACGGTATACGAATCGAACCGAAGGCCATCCCCAAACATTCACAATGACCCTTGTAATATTTAGGTCTGCGTTTGGACCTTTTTTTACGTTGCTTGCTTGCTCTTTGAAAGGTTCTACAATTACCGTTTCTCCGTAGATGTTTTCATCTCCTACGATCTGAAGTATGGCAGCCTCTTGTCCATTTCTTTCAATTTCAATGACGGCAATATCTTGATTTTCAGATTTGGAAACAGCTACTTGTAATGTGATGGCATGGAGATCACCTTCCGTATTGTCAAAGATACTGATGTAGTCAATTTCACCATCCGCGTTTAAGTCTAGATTGTTGACCTTGTATTTTTCAGTGTTTAACTTCTCTTCAAAGTCCTCTGGAGAGTTTGATTCCTTGAATAAATTCAAGGCAGCCTCTAAGCTGAAATGATCTCCAAGGAGTCCTGTGCTATCTGTAGTTAGAATATTATTGGCAGAAAGACTTATGGAAAGTAAACAAAGGAGACTAAAAACAGTAATTGATTTTAAATGATCCATCATTTTAGATTTTGATAGTGAAAAGATAAACGTCAGGGTCATAATTTTAGACGCGTTTAAATCCAATGGTTTAATACGGTTGTTAATTTTTTTAACTGATCTTTTATTTACCTTCACAGCAACTAGAAATAAAAGACTAAATATCCATAGATGATTTCTAACGAAAAAAAACTCCGTTCACTTTATGAACAATTGATTGCTAAAGAAAAGATTGAGATCCATCTTAAAAATATTGATCGCATACTTATAATGGAGGAAGAAGCACTGGTGGAGGCAAATGGTGTTTTGCAAAGAGAGGAAAGAGATGTCACCAAACTAGAGCGCAAAAGTCTGTACGTTATTTTCAAATCTATTTTAGGTTCTTTGGAAGAAGAATTGGAGAAGGAAAGACAAGAATACCTACAAGCCTTTTTGAGAAAGCAATCCATAGAAGCCTGCATTTCTGAGATGAAAAAAGAAAAGGAAACGCTCCTCTATAGCTATAGTGGGAAGTTCAATATAGAAAGAGAGTTCGAGCAAGTACTTGCTAAATTGAAAAAGGAAATCAAAGAATCGAATCCAAAGTTAGCTCAAGAGATCTATTTCTACGAAGAGAAAATCGCAAGGCATAATTCTAAAATTAAAGAACTCAAACAAGCGAAGCGTACAGGTGTGAAAGTGATCGAGAAGCTACGAGTAATCCTAACTTCGCTAGAAGCTATTCAAGAATGGGGTGGTAATTATTCGAGCAGGATCATCCGTCAAAAGCAAGTAGCGGGAACGCGCATGCGCACTCAGATAATCAGTGCTCAAAAAAAGTTACAAGGATTTGAAAACGAACTTTTCGATTTGATCGATCACTACGGACATGATTATAAATCACAGATAGAAGAGGTAAGGGCCTTCCTTAATTTCTTCCTCAATAGTTTGATTACCGATTGGATTGTGAAAAAGAAAATAGAGCACTCTGCTAATGTAGTTTCTAATTTAATTGATAAAGTAACACTTATCATTGCCATGCTAGAAAAAGATGTCGAACAAACCA
Organism: Saprospiraceae bacterium; assembly: GCA_045105695.1. Classification (GTDB taxonomy): domain Bacteria; phylum Bacteroidota; class Bacteroidia; order Chitinophagales; family Saprospiraceae; genus CALGLS01. Next base: position 7,898 of record JBGCDT010000376.1, read on the forward strand.
AAGGCTATATTGCACAAGAGAAAAAAGACCAACGTGCAATCATTGTTAGAAAACTAAAAGCCAATAAATAATGTATTTAAAAATAGCCTTAGTTCTGATGTTGGCAGGATTATTTTTCTACACCATTCAAAGAATGTTCGCACGCCCCTGGAAGAAACCAGAAGGTAGTATTCCTTCCAAATGGAAAGCCATTCTCAAGAAGGAAGTTCCCTTCTATAGAAAATTGAATAAGAAAGAACGAGAGCTTTTTCACTACAAGGTTTTGGAGTTTACTCACAACTGTAAAATCATAGGTGTAGAAACGACCATCACGGATTTAGATAAAGTGTTGGTAGCGGCTAGTGCTATCATACCTATCTTCGCTTTCCCAGAATGGAAGTATAAAAATTTGGAAGAAGTTCTTATCTATCCAGATACGTTCAATCTAGATTTTGAAACTAAGGGAAATAACCGCCAAATTCTGGGGATGGTCGGTACGGGCTATATGGAAGATAAAATGATTCTTTCTAAAAATGCATTACGCAAAGGATTCAAAAACGAAACGGACAAAAAGAATACAGCTATTCACGAATTTGTACATCTTATTGATAAGATGGATGGTGCCGTAGATGGCATCCCCAGTGTCTTGTTGGAAAAGCAATACGTTATTCCCTGGATGGATATGATTGAAAGGAAGCTAGAAGAGATCGTAAAGAATAAATCAGACATCAATCCTTATGCGACCACTGGACGTGAGGAGTTCTTTGCGGTGCTTAGCGAATACTTTTTTGAACGACCGCTCTTGTTGAAAAAGAAGCACCCGGAGTTATATGAAATGCTAGAGGAAATTTTTGAGCAAGACTTAGTCGGTTTGCACAAAGGGTATCTTAAGAAAAACTAAGCAATTGCCTTAAACACATCCCCGAAGCTCTCCAAATCATCATCCAGCTTCATCTCAAAACGCTTTGTCCTCGGCTCTGAATCTGGTAAATGAATCAAGTCGTTTTCCACAAGCACTTCGTTAATCAAAGGTTTGATTAATTCGGGGTCTTCTGTTAGTATTTCTTTAATCAAGTTTTTGAGTACTTTTCTGTCAATATTTTCTAGGTCCAACATCTTCTCTTTGATTGTACGTTTGTTGTTATTTTCTAAAGCTAGGTCTATGGGATGTGGAGGTCTTTCGTAATGTAAATTAATAGCGTTTTATGATCTAAATTAGTTATCGTTTTGTCAAATATCAATTTCTAAATAAACCGGGCAGTGGTCCGAATGAACGGCATCCTTCATCTGGTAGGCATTTACAATTTGATCTTTCATGTTGCTAGAAACAGATTGGTAGTCAATCCGCCAGCCTTTGTTATTCGCTCGGCAATTGGCGCGGTAGGACCACCAGCTGTATTCAATAGTTTCTGGGTTTCGAAAACGGAAAGCATCTGTGAAACCGCTTTCAAGCCACTTGGTCATCCACTCTCGTTCTTCCGGAAGAAAGCCCGAACTCTTCTTGTTGCTTTTTGGATTGTGAATATCATCTTCCGTGTGCGCAATGTTATAATCACCTACGATAATGAGTTTTGGGCGTTCTTTTTTCAGTTCTTCAATCCAGTTGAAAAAGTCATCCAAAAATTCATACTTAAAATCTTGTCGAATGGTGCCACTTGTCCCGGATGGGAAGTAACAATTTAGAATAGAGACATCACCAAAGTCTACACGGATGATTCTTCCCTCGCGATCATACTTTTCGATGCCGCAACCAATCACCACATTATCAGCTTCTATTTTAGAAAAAACCGCTACGCCGCTATATCCTTTCTTCTCTGCATCATGCCAGTAACAATGTGGAAAACCAACTTCCTCAAACGCTTCCAGCGGAGCAACATCTTTCGTAGCCTTTACTTCCTGTAAACAGACGACGTCAAAGTCATTGGTACTGATCCATTCGGTCAGCCCTTTCTTCTCAGCAGCACGAATGCCGTTGACATTATAGGAAATGATTTTGGTAGCCATGTAGGTTATAGTGTAACGTAGTATGTTTGTTTGCTCTGTGTTTCGTGTGAGGAGCAGCGAAAACAGGGAAGCTCTTTCCCGGTTGCCAAAGGTAGTAAGTGGCAGTCAGTAGGCGAAATATTTTAGTTAGAATTTCAAAGGAATTTCTTTAAAAAGGAGATTGTCTCTACGATTTCTTTAATTATTGTAATAATTGCTTATCGCAAATTAGTATTCACTTACGTAGAGTGTAGAATCCCAGGCTATTCCAAATTTTGTAATTTCAAAAGAAAGTCCACCTCGGACGGATTCACCCACTGCTTCATCGAATCCGTAGCCGATTACCCAGTGCTGGCCGATAGGAACTTTTGGAAAGATCGCGTCTCCAAATTCGTTACCGATAACCATTGTATCAAAAACAGAGCGGTCATCATAACCTGGAAATTGCTTTGCATTATACTGAATGTAAACTTCCATGCCGGGAAGGGCGTCCTCGTGGTGTTGTACTTTTAAAGTCACTGGAGAAGTAGCGTCGAAAAACCTAGGCTCGTCTTTACCACAAGAGACGGCTAGTAGAAGGAAAGAGAGTAGAAATATTGATCTAATCATAGCTGTGGATTTTTTCTATGATAGAATAACGGATTTTTTGAGCTAATGTTTTTGAACGGGACGGGGCTTTGGATATTTGTTTTTGAGGATAGAGGAATGCGAATGGCAAGGGTTTTACAGATTAGCGCAGATTATAATCGTTGATGTAGTGCGTTTGGATATTATGAAAAGTATGGTGGAAATGAATTTCGAGCATAGAGACATAACAATACAATTACAAAAAAAGCGAGTCCGAGAAAATCTGAAGGAATCCGCGTTCTACCTTAATATACAAGCACTAAATTTTAAATTTGATCTTACTATATCCATAGCTCAATAGAACGACTACTACCAAGGCCGGTAAGAGATTCGCTACCTTAATATCCCCGAGATTCAAAATCTTAATTGACAGAGCAATCAACAGCACGCCACCTACTGCACTGATTTGAGCAATCACTGGTTTTGTGAATGTAGACTTGGAGCGGCTCGCCAACATTGTAATCCCACCTTGTATGAAAAGCATAGGAATAATAGAAACCGTTATACCGAATCCACCATAAGCAGAAGCTAGTGCGATGGCAGTCACTCCGTCCAGAGCAGACTTTATAAGGAGGAGTCCCCGCTCTTGTTTTAGTCCTTCTTCTATGGCACCAACCATAGTGATCGGGCTTGCACAAAAAAGAATAAAAGCAGCAATCAGTCCTTCTGTAAATCGCTGTTGGCCAATTTGGATGTTCTCCCTAGACCAGTTAGCGATAGACTCCAGAAAATCTTTTATATCTAGCCATTCTCCGATGATGGCGCCAAAGATGAGACTGAAAATAAAAACAACCATTCGCTCATCACTTAATTTCAGCGCCAGCTTGATACCTATAATCAGGATACCCAAACCAACGGCTTGAAAAGCAACTTCTTTAATATTCTCTGGGAAGACTTCACGTAGCATGAGGCCAATGAGGCTACCTACAAGTACTGCAGCCATATTTATGAAAGTACCTATCGGGATGGGACGTTTGTTGGTTTTACTCATGTTATCTATGTTTGTTTTAGGTCGAAAAAAATACTGAGCAATTTTACGAACCTTAGGGCTATTTCAAACGGGGGGCTGTTTGTTGATAGCAGTGGCAAAGATAAACATAGTTGAAAGAAAATGGAAGAAATGGATACATTACCTAATCATAACAAAGGGAGTTGTTTTGCTAATTCTTCCGCTTCTTCCAAGGCGTTCTTTTTACCTACGTCCAACCAAAAGTCACCGTCATGGGGATAGGCCATGATGTCGTTGTCAGCCGCAGTTTCGAGATAAGTATCTATAATGGAAAAAGCCTTTTGATCAGGCATCAGCTCTAACAACTCAGGGTTAATAACATGGAACCCACTGAAAGCCATCAACTGTAACTGCTTCTGATGATGACGGCTGGCGATCATCTTTCCCGTTTTGATATTTACCCAACCATGCAATTGTTGTCGCTCATTGAAAATCAAATAACGAGAAGTTTCTCGACGGCGCACCGCCAATGTGACCATTGCTTCAGTGTCTAGGTGCTGTTGAAAAAAGGCTTTTAAATCTATGTTGGAGAGGATGTCTGTATTAGAAAGTAGAAAGGGTTTTCCGTCATCAAAAAACCAAGCTGCTTTTTTTAAGCCACCACCAGTTTCCAGTAATTGATCTCTTTCATCAGAAACCTCTATTCTAATGTCAAAGTGATTGTTCTTTTCCAGAAAAGAGATAATCTGCTCTGCGAAATGATGCACATTGATAATGATTTCTTCAAAGCCAAAATATTTGAGCCGACGGATGGCGATTTCGAGCAAAGGCATTTGGTTGACTTCGACCAGAGCCTTCGGTCGGAAGTTGGTAAG
>JBGCDT010000377.1:0-5195 GCA_045105695.1 Saprospiraceae bacterium
GCAGAATGTTTTAAGGACTTTGGTGCAGAACCTCATTTGTATTTATTGAAAAAATTTCTACCCTTCTCCTACTCTGCGCCCTTGATGATTGGAAATATTGCCAACTTCTTTTTGGATGAACTGATGAATGATTCGGAGGCAACTTTTAAAGATACTTTTCCAAAAGTCTTCCAACTCAATCCGCTGGCCTTTACCATTTTTGAAGATCGTGATTTGCGGGACATCATGTCTAAAGCGAAGAAGCATTTCTTGAATTTAAAGATGATGGTTCAGAAAGGTTTTGCAGAGTCAGAAGTGCAGGTAGAGGATTGTTTTTTGGAACCGAGTTTCTACACTAATAATTATGGCTTGCAAGGACGACTAGATGTTTTTTATTTAGATCCAATTGATCCGCTGAAATCCGCCATCGTAGAATTGAAATCTGGAAAAACCTACAAACCCAACAAGTGGGGCATCAATCAAAATCATTACGTGCAAACCTTGTTATATGATTTGATGGTGAAGTCTGTTTTCAATAATAAATTGACGCCGACCAACTTTATTCTCTACTCAGGAGCGGATAACAACCTCCTACGTTTTGCACCCGTGACGAAGACGCAGCAGTTTGAAGCCATCCAGGTTCGTAATCAAATCGTTGGTTTGGAACAGGCGATGGCGAATGGTGATCACAGCATTTTCCAGCGACTTAGACCTGATTTGTTACCCGGTCAAAAAGGCTTTATCGGTCGTGATTTATCACTCTTTGAGAAAGTGTACCAGGGCATGCGCGGCTTGGAGCGAAAGTACTTTCATGCCTTCGCTGCTTTCATTGCTAGGGAACATATGCTCGCCAAAACCGGCGTACAGGGTTTAGAAAATGTAAACGGCTTGGCCTCGCTTTGGCTAAATGATTTTGAAGAAAAAACAGACAGCTTTGACATTCTCAGTAATTTAAAAATTGAGAAACTAGACATACAAGAAGATCCTCCAGAAATCGTTTTTCAAAAAACAGAAAAGACGCATCCGCTGGCCAATTTCCGAAAGGGAGACATCACCATCCTCTACCCTTTCAACCGAGTGAAAGATACGGTTCTGACCAATCAGATTTTCAAAGGCAGCATCACTGAAGTTACTGATACCCAAGTCACTGTCCGCCTGCGCTACAAGCAATCTAACACCCGAATTTTTGAAGAAGCCCTCTGTTGGAATTTAGAACATGACCTGATGGACAGCAGCTTTACGGGCATGTACAGAGGCTTGTTCAGCTTCCTGCAATTCCCAGAAGAAAAGAAGGATTTGCTACTGACGCTCGCTCCTCCAAAGCAAGCAGAAGTTGAAGAATTGGTTTATCCAAAAGAATTGACCGAAGAGCAAAAAGGCATTTATCAAAAGATGCTTGCGGCGGCAGATTACTTTCTGCTTTGGGGACCTCCCGGGACTGGAAAAACCAGTGTCATGCTGCGCCACACTGTTAGTTATCTGCTGAATGAAACCGACGAAAGTATATTGTTATTGGCTTACACAAATAAGGCCGTTGATGAGATTTGTGCCTCTGTAGAAAGCATTGATAAATTTGCCCGAAAGGAATACATCCGCATTGGTTCACGGACTTCTACAGCCCCAGTTTATCAAGATCGTTTGCTCGATCAATTAATGAAAAAAGTCAATAATCGAAAGGAGCTAAAAGAACTCTTGGACTCTCATCGGATTGTAGTCGCTACCGTTTCTTCGATGGCCAGTAAATTGGATTTACTGAAAGTGAAAAAATTCTCCAGAGTAATTATTGACGAAGCTTCTCAGATTTTGGAACCAGCGATTCTGGGTTTACTTCCGCTTTTTGAACGCTTCATTTTGATAGGCGATCATCAGCAATTACCAGCGGTTGTCGTGCAGGATTCTAATGCCTCCAAAGTAGAAGATTCGGAGTTGCAAGACATTGGTTTGAACAACCTCCGCAACTCTCTTTTTGAGCGATTGTACAAACGTTGTCAGGCTGAGAACTGGCACTGGGCTTTTGCGCAACTCAGTCATCAGGGGCGCATGCACAAAGACATCATGCAGTTCACCAGTGATACTTTTTACAGCAAGACTTTGAAGGTCTTACCAGAGGGCATTCCACGCTACGTCCAGCAAACGGAAGCGATCACTTGGCAACTCCCTGAGTCTCCTAGTCCGATGGAAACCATGTTGTCGCGACAGCGTGTTCTTTTTCTACCGACTCCTGGGAATGCCGGCGTCAGTTACAACAAAACAAATAAGTACGAAGCAGAACGAATTGCCGAACTGATCTTAAGTTTTCAAAACATCTACAAAGAAAATAACAAGGCTTTTACAAAAAACTCTTTGGGTATTATTACGCCTTATCGAGCGCAGATCGCACAGATCAAATCGGTCTTACAAGAGCAGGGGATTCCTGATGCTTTGGTTACCATTGATACAGTAGAGCGTTATCAAGGTGGTGCGCGGGATGTGATCTTGTTATCGCTTTGTGCAAATCATGATCGGCAGTTGCGTTCGCTGATTTCGCACTCTGATGAGGGGGTGGATCGGAAGCTGAATGTGGCTTTGACGCGGGCACGGGAGCACCTTGTTATATTGGGGAATGTGGAGGTGCTGCGGGGGGATAAGGTTTATTCGGAGTTGATTGATTATGGGCGTCCGGTTTGATACACTAGGGTGAAAGGTCTCGCGGGGGAGCGGGGAACGCTGAGATTTTTGGCTTTAAAATCTTCAGAGAGTGAATATATATCGAAGTTATGTACGGATACTATCGCAATGGCTACCACGAATTTATCAGAGAAAATATAGTTACAACAGGAAGTACTATTAGTAATAATTTCTACTCACATATTCCAGTAAATCAGTTCCACGATCATCATCTGAACCAGTTTCGACAATCGACTTTGTTATTTCTTCAAAACTTAAAGCTCCATTAAGATTATAAATACTAAAACCTGTGAGTTCAAAATCATCTAATGTGAGATCTGAGTGATTCAACCGTTCAAATAATAATTCCGAAATATTAGACATTGAAAATTTGATATCCTCCTCGCTTTTGCCATATACAAACCACTTAATCGAAACACCTATACTGGGGCTAGGCTTGAAGTGAAAGCAGGCTAGATAATAATCACTATTCAAAGAAGCATCCGCTTCAAAGCTTTCAATTCTATTGTTGTTTATCTGAAAATCTAAATCTGGTAGATTAAAAGTAGATTTAACCTCCTGTTCAATTCTTCGAGATGTATATCCAGTGTCTGCAATTCTACAGCCTTGAATAACTTTATATCCATCAAATATATTCTTTGGGTAAAAATGAATCATATGAGTTTCGCCATTCGATGAATGCTCATTTGATAGTGTATGAAATTGATTAGGGGCATTCAATAAAAATCCGGAAACTTTTGAAGATACAAAATCACATTCTGGGGGGAAGTTAATCGTTTTAATGTCAGTTATTTCAGGAATATTCTCATAATCAAAAGAGTAAGTTTCCTCTCCATATAAATCTTTCAATAATAAGTATCGTCTATTATCTTCTGTTGGTTTTTTAAAAGAGAAATAGACGTTATCAGGAACTCTTTTTAATCCAATACGATAATCACAACTACCTGCGTCTATCTCCGAACATGATAAGGAGACAACATTTGCAGATGTTTCATCCGATCCAAAAGTAAAGAGGTTGTAATCCGTAGTTCCTATATTATTTATATTAATACTGACCTCTGCATCTTCAGTACTAAAATCTACACCAGGCATATCTAAAGTGGTAGGGGCCAAATCTAAGAAGGTTGTGAAATAATAAAATCTTCCAAGAATGTCAATCGGATTATACTCGTAAGCTATTGTTAAGTCATAAGGCTTATTAGCATAATCGTAAAAAGCTTTTAGTTCGTAACTATTGTTATTTAGCAGATTAGTATCTTTTAGTAGTTTTCCATCTTCATCCGTAAGATATGCATGTCCAGTCATTACGAACATTGGATGAAATCTATCCCCAACGTTCAAAGTAAGCAAAGTGGATTCCTCCGGTAAAGCGTTAATAGTTCCTCCTACCGAACTCTCATCATCAGAACCGCAACCTAGCACTAAAAAAATCAAACAGAGATAAAGCAAATTTTTCATAACCAAAATGATTTGTTGTTTACAAGCAATCTTTCACCAGTCAAAAGTGTATGCTCAGGACTAAGATAACACACCACTTTGAAGAGACTACAAGGCTGAGAACCCTATTGTGTGAAAGCGTCAAACTACTGTGTGAAATGATCGATCAACAAAATAGTTCAAAAAAACGCTTGCTTGGTTTTTAAGCTCACAATTTCTATTCAACTATTTTTTCTGCAAACTCAATCAAACTCAAAAACCTCTCATTCACCTCATAACTCTCCATAAGTTCTTTTTCCTCTTCCTTACCCGCTATCAAAACCGTCAGCATACCCAACCGCTTTCCAAACTCCATATCCGACCAGGAATCACCGACCATAATCGAAGTCTCAAAATCAATATCTGGAAAATCATGTTGTGCTTGTAGCGCCATTCCGGAGTTTGGTTTTCGGCAATCTGCGTTTTCCTCTTTGCGTTTTGGACAATGGTAAATGGCGTCGATTTGGCCACCTGCGTTTTCTACTTTGGTAAGGAGATGGGCATGTACTTCCTCGAGGTTTTCGGTAGTCATTAATCCTTTACCGATACCTGCCTGGTTGGTTACGATGAAGACATAATCGAACTGATTTGTAAATTGAGCGATGGCTTCTAATGCGCCTTCGAAAATTTGAAATTCGTTTACAGAAGTAACATAAGCTGCTGGCAACCTGCGATTTATCACGCCATCGCGATCTAAAAATAACGTTCTGTATTTACTGAAATCTACTTTAGGATTCTTCATTTCCAAAGATATTGGCTTCTACCAATTCACAAATGATGTGGCCGATGAGCATGTGGCTTTCCTGAATTCTTGGTGTATCGGTAGATGGTATTTTGATTATAAAATCGCAAAGGTTATTCATCTTTCCGCCACTCGCTCCCGTGAATCCAACGATTGACATTCCTTGTTCTTTGGCAGCAGCGATGGCTTCGATGATGTTTTCAGAATTACCAGAAGTGGAGAAGGCGAATAGTACATCTCCGCTCTTCCCTTTTGCTTTCAGCAGTCTTGCAAACACCTTGTTATAACCAAAGTCATTAGCCACTGCAGTAACAAAGGAGGAGTTGACATG
>JBGCDT010000378.1:0-6363 GCA_045105695.1 Saprospiraceae bacterium
CCTTTCTGGAAGGATGGATATTGTTGGTCGAGGAAAAGATCTATCGACCATGCAAGGAACAATACAAGCTGCTGACCTGAAAATGATTCATGACAATTCAGATCAGTACCTACTAGACAGTATTTTTATTTATTCAAACCTAACGCTTAACAATACGCGCACGTTAAAGATCGATACTGATATTTTGACCGCAGATTTGAAAGGCCAATTCGATATACAAGAAGTGCCGGAAGCAGTTGCTCAGTTCTTGGAATCGAACTTTCCAGAGATTTCAGACAGGGTCGGATTGAAGAGCAAAGGTAAAAACATAAAGCCTACGGACTTTACTTATAACATTACAATTACGGATAGTCAAAATTTTACAAATCTTCTGACTACTGGAATTGATACCATTAGAAATGCCACTGCAACTGGCTTCATAGACACAGACCGAGATATTCTAGAGCTAAATGCTAATGTTCCTTTTTTGCAATACAAGAACCTAACTTTTGAGGAATTATATGCAGATATCAGTAGCGACAAAAGCTATGCAGAAATAGAAGCAGGTGTTTACAGAACAATTTTTAAAGATCAGAATTTTGAACCAGTCTCCTTTGAAGGAGTGATTCATAAGGATACCATGGATTTTAGTTTGAACTCTACAAACTTCAATAGCCTCCTTGATGACCTCAACCTTAACGGAGAATTTTTCTTTACGGATGAATACTTCCAGGTTCGTTTTCTTCCTTCAGATCTGGCTATTCTTACCAATAAATGGACTATTGAAAAGGACAACTATATCCGATTTGGAGAAGGCTTTGTGGAAACGAAAAATTTTGATCTTAACAGTTTTGAAAAAAGAATCCGTTTACAATCGATTGGTAACAGAGGATTAAATATTGGATTAGAGAATATCCGATTGAATTTAATAGATGAGTTCTGGAATTTTCCAAAGATGAATTTTGATGGACAATTAAACGTCAATGCTTCCATCATGGATATCTTCAAACTGGAAGACATTAGAGCAACGGCTATTGCAGATACCCTTGAAATTAATGGTGACGACTGGGGCTTGCTTCGTCTTGACTTGGAAATGAAAAACAAAGATGCTCCTATCGATGCATTTATGACGATAACCAAAGGCCAGGAACAAATGACTGCAGAGGGTTATGTCGGTCCATTCACCAATCAGCCTCGAAAAAATCTCAATAGAAAAGATTATAATTTTGATCTTGCGATTTCAAGTTATTCGTTGTCAATTGCTGAATATTTTATAGAGAATGGACTGTCGAATACCATAGGTACCTTTGATGCAAACGTTAACCTAAACGGAGATTTTAAAGGTCGACCAAATATCGGTGGAACCTTGGAGGCTTTCGATCTTGCTTTGACGATTGATTACCTCAACACACGTTATAGTATGCCGAATGGTATTGCTAGAATCAACAATCTTATTTTCGATGTGTCTGATAATTACTTAATCGATAAGAACGGAAATAGAGCATTGATTCAAGGAGGAATTGTACACGACCACCTTAGTAATTTTGCGCTAGATGCGACGATCAGTTCTGATGAATTTTTATTTTTGGATACTGATATTGAAGATAATTCGCTTTACTACGGAACAGCTTATGGATCTGGTTTCGTAAAATTCACTGGTACTTTTAAACAGACCGATATTTTTATTGATGCCACGACTCGAAGGAATTCTGTTTTGAGCATTCCGGTGAGCTATGATCAAAATGCTTCGGAAGTCACTTTCATAAAGTATGTGGATCGAGATGAAGAGATAGAGTCAGAGGAAGATCGTAGAGCTAAAGAACTTCGAGGCGTAAATGTTCATTTGTTTTTAGACGTAACAAGTGATGCTGAAGTTTATATTATTTTTGATGAACGTGCAGGCGACAAAATTCGAGGACGAGGAACGGGGAATATTAATTTGGAAGTCGATCGGGATGGTACGATTGAAATGTTCGGTGATTATAATATCGCTGAAGGGGAATACTTATTCACCTTATTGAATTTAGTAAACAAGCCATTTACAGTTAAACAAGGCGGAACTATTAAATGGACAGGAGATCCCTTTAATGCAGAAATTGATTTAGAAGCGACCTATTATACTAGAACTGCCCTTTCGACTCTCTTATTGGAATACTTTGATGGAACGTCTAATGTCGATTTAGAAAACCTTGCCCGAACGTCTACTCGTGTTGACCTGGTGATGTATCTGACTGGTAAGTTGCTCTCTCCTGAAATCAATTTTAATATCAATTTTCCAAACGTAGATAATGAACTTCGCAACTTAGTAGAAAGTAAGCTAAGTACCATGCGAGCAAATCAAAACGAACTGAACCGACAAGTTTTTGGACTGATGGTCGTTGGTAGTTTTCTCCCTGGAGGGCAAGATGCTCTGAACGGAATTGGAGGAGATATTGGTTTCAATACAGTTACAGAAATGCTATCAAGCCAGTTATCCATTTATTTGACAGGGCTCTTGTCAGAGGTATTTACAGATATTGGTTTTATTAGTGGATTAGATTTCGATATCAATTACAGTCGATACACCGCTGAGACAACAAGTGTAAATGGGCCAGAATTTCAAACCGGTTCGGAGCTTGAAGTTCGGCTGAGTAATACGCTTTTCAATGATCGCCTTTCAGTGAATGTAGGAGGAAATATTGACTGGGGTAACACTACACTAGTAGGTCCAAGCGAAGGAGCTTTTTTAGCAGGCGACGTCGTTCTGGAATACATCCTGACCCGAGACAAACGTTTCAAAGTGCGCTTCTATCAGCGAACAGATCAGACCTTTGAGGGACGACGGAATAAGACCGGTTTAGGTTTTAGTTATCGACGAGAGTTTGATAGTTTTGGTGAATTTATAAAGGGGATGAAGAGAACAGTTCGAGGAAAGTAATTTTATTAGTTAAGCCTTTGTGATCCTTTTAATTTTAAAAAGGGACTTTCAAAAAACCTATAGCTTAGATAACTTAGCAAAAAGGTCAATACGAAAACAGCTAGAATTTGTATAGCTATAGGAACATAAATATAGCTAACCACTCCGAGGACAATTTGAATTGCGACCATGTGTAGTAAATAAACCCCGTAGCTGATTTTCCCCAAAAAAGAGAGCCCTTTGAATTGTCTAAATTTCACTACCGAATTTGAAGAGTAACTTTGCTCTATTAAAATGAATACAAAAAACAGGGCCATGAGCGGCTTTCTGATGTAAGCTAAAAAAGGTAACCATTCGATCATTTCTTTATTGAAAAAAAGGAAGATAAAACCAAGGGTATAAACAAGGCCGGTTATCCGCTGCGATACTTTCGATAGTATGATTTTTAGTTTTATTGGTTTATAAAAAGCAAAGTATGCGACTAGTCCACCAATCGCTAATTCATTAACTGCTGACAAACTATGAAAGTAAATGTAGTTGTTATGTTGGAGATTATTTACAATGAAGAGGTTAGCAATAAATAATAACAAACCTACTGCATAAACAAATTGCTTTCGATTAAACAAGACAAAAATCAGTGGCCATATCAGATAGAATTGTTCCTCAATAGCAACACTCCATTGTACGCCTAGAATCCCAAGAGAAAAACCGTTGGTATAGCTGTTCACATTGGCTAGAAAAAATAGATAGTACCAAAAGTTAGCGGTTTCTAAATAAGGCCGATTTAGGACAACAGTTAAATATGGATAAATGACAAAACCGATCAAAACGGTAGCAAAATACAAAGGCCATATTCTACATATTCTCCTCCAATAAAAACCTCGAATGCTAAATTCACCAGTCGTTTCCTGCTCTCGAAACATGAGATAGGTAATTAAAAATCCACTGAGTACAAAAAAGAAATGTACTCCAATTTCTCCTCCTTGCCTATTGAAGGATAGGATGATTCCTAGATATTCGTAAAAAGTATTACTGGGTAAATCTAACCAAACATTAACATGGAACAGCACTACTAAAATAGCTGCTATTGCGCGAAGTGCATCGAAGTCGGGAAAGTAGGAGATTGGTTTTATGGTGAAGTGGTTTTGTTATGAAAATCGACATCCTTTTGATATTTGTTTTAACCAATTGTGAAGGTAATAATTAAACTCAAATTTTATATTGGCCATATACAGAGCTCAGACCCTAAGCTGAGGAATACCTTGCTCAGTTAAAGAAAAGTTAATCGACTAATGTCAACCACCACTCCCCACTCTTACGCATCTAATTTGATGTGAGGTATTCCTAAATTCTCTAATGGAGTAACTAACGAAAACTCACACAAACTCCGTTTTTCATCTAAAATATTTTACCTTGTCAAACAAAATTAGTCATCAAAAACAACTAACTATGAATAAGCTACCTCTCCTGTTTGCAGTTTTTATACTGTGTGCCTCATTCCTCTGTTGTAGCTTCAAGTCGAAAACAACTCAAGAGCCTATGACCTCCTTCAATGATAAAGAATATGCTGCCGAATGGAAAAGCATTGATTCCCTTCAGCAGAAGGGACTGCCTAAGTCTGCCCTTGAAAAAGTAGAAGCCCTTTTGGTGAAAACCAGAGCAGATAAAAACCCTGCGCACACCATCAAAGCACTGCTATACCGCTCCAAGTATGAATCTCAACTAGAAGAGTCTGGTTCTTCAAAAGCCATAGTCAAATTGGAACAGGAAATGGAGTCTGCTGATCATCCAGTAGATGCTGTTCTGGCTTCTATTTTAGCAGAAGCTTATACGCAGTATTTACAAAGTAATCGTTGGCAGATTCAGCAACGAACCAATACGGTTAGTTTTGATAATGAAGATTTAGAAACTTGGACCATTGATCAGTTTGCTACAAAGTCTATGGAGCTGTATCGCCTGTCAGTAAGTAATCCAAATCTTAGAAAAGTAGATATCCAGAATTTCAACGCTATTACTTCTAACAATAGTAATACGGATGACCTTCGTCCTTCCCTTTTTGATTTCCTGGCTCATCGGGCTATTGACTATTTCATGAATGAGCAGAGTTATTTATCGCAACCTGCCTTCAGATTTTACCTAGATGATTCGGCTATATTTCTTCCAGCTAGTCAGTTTTCTAACAATATATTTACATCCAAAGACTCTCTCTCTGGAAAGTACAATGCACTTGTTCTTTTACAAGAACTTGTCAAACGACATCTGGACGATGAAGATCCATCCGCTCTGATTCACGCAGATTTGAAAAGGCTGACTTTTGCAAAAAACAACGCCATCGTTTCTGGAAAGGATGAGCTGTATTATGATGCTTTGAAAGAGATGAAAGACAAACACTCCAGCCATGCTGCATCTGCTGAGATTCTGACTTACATGGCGCAGTATCACAGTGAGTTGGGGTATAAGTATAGTACAACAGATCCGGAGGAAACACATCGTTTTGAATTCAAAAAAGCATTGGAGTTATATGAGGAAGCTATTACTAAGTTTCCAGAATCTTACGGAGCTAAAATAGCGGCTCACCAAAAAGCACAGATAGAATCTAAGTCTTTAAAGATGATCAGTGAGTTGGTGAATGTTCCTGAAAAACCATTTCTGCTAAAGCTGGACGCAAAGAATATCAATCAAGTTTATTTCAGAATTGCTAAGCTTTCACCGAAAGAATATAATCGAATTACGCAAGTTGATCGTAGAAAAGTTATTAAGGAATTAAAAAAGTTGAAAGCGATAGAAAGTTGGTCTTCTCTATGGCCTGCGACCGAAGACTATCAGCAGCATACAATAGAGACCAGAGCACCTAAGCTACCTAATGGATCTTATCTAGTGATGGCTTCTGCTGACAAAAATTTTAGTGATTCTAACAATGCTTTTGCATATACTTTTACTCACGTTTCGAATATCTCTTTTTGGAAACAGCAACAAAATAATAGCGGCCAAAGTTTTGTGGTCGTTAATCGTGTTACTGGAAAACCAATGGAAGATGTGACGGCTACTTTTTATATGGGTAAATACAATCGAAAAACAAGAACACAGGATTATGAAAAAATCAGCAGTCAAGTAACAAACGCCGATGGAATAATCAAGCCCAAGGTAGCTTTACAAAAAAACTTTAAGATAACCTTCCAAAAAGGAGAGGACCTTCTGGATGTCAATGAAAATTTTTCTGACTACAGAAATAATTATGAAAGAAGCAAATCAAAGTCCACAGAGTTTTTCTTCGATAGAAAAATCTACCGCCCAGGGCAAACGGTTTACTTCAAAGCACTGGCTTTGGAAAAAGACAAAGATTTAAAACCACGTATTCTTTCCAATGAATCCATCATTATTACTTTCTATGACGCCAACCGACAAGAGGTGGATTCCCGAAGAATGATGACCAATGCCTATGGAACGGTTCATGGAACTTTCACCGCTCCTAAAACAGGGTTGCTAGG
>JBGCDT010000379.1:0-2814 GCA_045105695.1 Saprospiraceae bacterium
TGAGCCACTTGAACCTGCACAAGACCTTCAGCATCCCTCACGGAGGTGGAGGACCAGGCATGGGCCCAATTTGTGTAAACGAAAAACTAGCTCCCTTCCTCCCAGGTCACACCTTGCAAAAGACAGGTGGCTCGAAAGGAATCACAGCGGTATCGGCAGCGCCTTGGGGTTCTGCGAGTATCTTGTTGATCTCTTATGCTTACATCAAAATGTTGGGGCAGCAAGGCGTGACGGACTCTACGAAGTATGCAATTCTGAATGCCAATTACATCATGGCTCGTTTAGAAAGTGAGTACAATGTTTTATACGTTGGCGAAAATGGCCGTGCCGCTCACGAGTTGATTTTGGATTTACGTCCGTTCAAATCTGTGGTTTCCGCAGAGGATGTAGCCAAGCGTTTGATCGACTATGGTTTCCATGCACCGACGTTGTCCTTCCCGGTTGCGGGTACGATTATGATCGAACCGACAGAGAGTGAGGCAATGGAAGAACTGGATCGTTTCTGCGAAGCCATGTTGGAAATCAAAAAGGAGATCGACGAAATCGCAAGCGGCGCAGCAGATGCAAAAGACAATGTTTTGGCAAACGCGCCACACACCCTGAGTCAGTTGACGGCTGGAGAATGGTCCTTTCCTTACAGTCGGGACAAGGCGGCCTATCCGCTAGCTTGGTTGAAGCAGGAGCATAAGTTCTGGACGGCAACGAGTAGGGTGGATAATGCGCATGGGGATCGGAATCTGATTTGTACTTGTCCGCCGATGGAGATGTATGAGGAGGTGGGTAATGAAAATTAAAATTATAATGAAAATTAAAAGGGCTTACTGAATTGTTGTTTGCCTTTTTGGGAATATTGGATTGCGGACGCTGAGTTATTTGGGGTTCGCAATTTTTTTAGCTTTGATACTTTTGAATTAGGATATCTAAAAGAAATAAAATGAGTTTCTGGAAAAAATCTTTAATCAAAAACCTAAAAAAGAAAACATGGAAAAAGATAATACTCCACAGGAAAGAGATGTACATAAAGACTTCGAAGAGGCAATTGAGCTTCTAAGTAAATTTAAGAGAAAGGCATATTTGCCAAAAATTAAAGATAGTTTGAACTCTTATTCAACGGTAAGTAAAATTGGTGGATTTCCGCATTTAAGAAATGAAAATGACTGGCCAATCTGTCCGAATTGTAAAATGCACATGCAATTGTTCTTGCAACTGAACCTTGAAGAATTACCAGAAATAAAAGAGGATGGATTGATTCAATTGTTCTATTGTACAACGACCGAACCGCTATGTGAATCAGAATTAGAAGCCTTTTTTCCTTTTTCTAAATCTGTTGTTTGTAGAAGAATTGAAGCTAAAGGTGATTCTGTCAGAGTGAAACCGGAAATCAAAGAAATTTTTCAAGAAAAAACTATTATCGACTGGGAAGACATTGATGACTATCCTCATTTTGAGGAATACTTGCAACTGGGAATTGAATTAGAACTAGAGGACGATGTGTATGAATTAATGGAGCGAGATCAAATTGGATTACCTATAGAAAAAGATAAATTATTTGGTTGGCCTTATTGGATTCAGGCTTCAGAATATCCTTTTGATAGGAAAACTGGAACGCAGATGGAGTTGCTTTTTCAATTTGCTTCAGAGGATAATCTGCCCTGGATGTTTGGGGATGCAGGGATTGGGCATCTAACTCAAAGCCCAGATGACGAGGCTGAATTGGGTTTTGGCTGGGCATGTGGTTAATTTTTTTGAGTATTTATCGTTGTAGAGAAGTTTACTCTTTAAGCAAAAACTAGAATAGAAATGGTAGTTTTAATAGGACATGTATTTGGTGTAGATTCATATGCGGTTAAATATAAAAGAAAGAGATTCACAGAGTTTATAAACAATTACGAAAGTGATGAATTCTATACTTCTTTTGTAAGTACCTCCTTTACAAATACAATGGGTTTACTTCGATTCTACACATTCAAAAACCATAATGGTGAATACATTGACAAAATCGTTGAATTTTTTAAAGTTGAAATTCCAAAAATGGTTGGTGATGCTGCTTTCGGAGAACTGAGAATTTATGATGACGAAGGAGGAAGAACTCAAGACGAATTTGAACTGTATGTCTTGAAAAAAGGGAAGGTGCTAAAAGAGAAAGATTATTATTTCTCACCTTATAGTAAGGAGGTCTCACCGGATGGTATTGCACAAATGTAAACGGTTACTTTAGTGATTATATCATGCCTGATGGAGAATCTAGAGATTTAATAGAAGAACTCATCTTTCGTTCAATATAAAATAAGCGCAATCATGGAATCTACTATAATCAAATACCTAAGCACATGGAAATACCTGACCATGGGCGTTTATATGGATGGAGGAACTCTAGCTCTTATATTTAAAAATGAATCGAATGATAAAAAACAAATTATACTGTGTCAAAATATAAATGTTAACTACTACGAGGAATTAGAGGATAATATTCCCGGAAGAGTTTACGTAGAAAACCAATTAATAGAAAAGAGGTCTTTAGATGAAAAGGCTGTTGTTACATTTTTAGAAAACTTACTGAACAACCTTATTAACAAGAGCGACCAAAGACTATTATCTGAGAAACTCTCCTTTATCAAATCAGATAATTATGTGAATTTTGTCCCTGTTAAACTAGAGTTATCTGAAAAGAGAAAAAATCTTAAAAAGGATAACTAAACCAATCCCCAAAAATTCCCCTACCTTCACCCCCTCACAAAGTAACCAACAAAACATGATCGTAATAACCGGCGCACTCGGATTCATCGGCAGCTCCTTAGTCACCTACCTCAACGA
>JBGCDT010000380.1:0-19391 GCA_045105695.1 Saprospiraceae bacterium
TTAAGAAGATTGGGTTTTGATTTGTCACGAGATACTCATCCCACTCAAAATCCCTACCTTCGCATTTTTATAAATTAAATCAAAAAATTAAGATGGCCATATCTACCGTTCTTACGGAACGTTCCGAATCGAAATGCGAGCTCTGTTCTGCGACTAACGACCTTGTCGAATACACTGTTCTACCAAAGAGCGGAGATAATCCAGAAGATCAAATCGTCCTTTGTCCGACTTGCTTGGCGCAATTAGAAACTACCGATCAACTAGACTCTAATCACCTACGTTGCCTCAACGAAAGTATGTGGAGCCAGGTGCCTGCGGTACAAGTTGTTTCTTATCGTTTGCTAAAAGCGTTGGCGTCAGAAGGTTGGGCGCAGGATGCCATTGGTATGATGTACATGGACGATGCGACGATGGAGTGGGCGCAGCAGGGAGCAGATGCTAAGGTAGTCCACAAAGACAGCAATGGAAATATTCTACAAAACGGAGATTCGGTAACGCTCATTCAAGACTTGAATGTAAAAGGTTCTTCGCTTACCGCTAAACGAGGAGTAGCCGTCAGAAGAATCCGCCTCGACCCAAACAACGCAGAATACATCGAAGGAAAAGTAGACGGACAGCACATTGTTATTTTGACAAAGTATGTGAAGAAGCAATCGTAAATCTATTCTAACTTCTTAAAAAGAAAACTACTGATTTAAATACGTCCTACAACGACCACCTGTAACCCGTGACCAGTCATCCCCAATCTGTTATGGAATAACCAGAAATAAAAATGAGCACTTCCGCTATAAAAACATACAGTTATAAGGAACGGCTATCGGCTGTCAATCCAACGGTTTTTGAAGTGGAAACCATTCAGTTGGATGTTAGTTGCATTGCTAACAAAAGTCATCGCTCGGAATATTACAAAGTGATTTTGATCGAAGAAGGGAGCGGTTCCTATGAAGTAGATTTTCAGGAATTTAAAGTTGCTGACTCTGGAATGTTTTTTCTTTCCCCTGGTCAGGTTTTTACTGTAGAATCAGAATCCGTCAAAACAGGCTATCAATTATCTTTCAATAAAGAATTCTATTGTGTGGAAACGCATGGAAAAGAAATCGCCTGCAACGGTGTGCTTTTCAATAATGTCCACAAATCTCTTCACCTTCCACTTCGCCCAGAAGAAGTCTCTCGATTTACTATCCTCATAGAAAGTATGATCCGCGAATTGTCCAAGCCAGGCAAAGCGCATCAGGAGATGCTGGAAACTTACCTCCGATTATTTCTCATCGAAGCACTCCGTTTGCATGATGACAAAGCTGCTGTTCCTGCTTCTGGTATTGACGAAGCCAATCGACTAGCTGGAGACTTCATTGCTCTAGTTGATAAACATTTTCGAACAATCCACTCGGTTTCTGAATACGCAGAAAAATTATTTGTCTCTCCAAAATCACTCGCCAAACGCCTGAACGCTCACCAGTACAACACCCCAACGGAGATCATCCGCGAACGCATCATCTTAGAAGCGAAACGTGATTTGCGCTACACACAAAAATCCATAAAGGAAATTGCCTTTGAACTCGGCTTTGAAGATCCTGGTTATTTTACTCGGTATTTTAAGAAGTCGGAAGGGGAGTCGCCTGGGGTTTATCGGGGGCGGTTCTCAGGTTAGTAAATTCATTTATTCAATACTTCTCCCCCCTAAAAGCACGTCTGTCCCACTACCAGGAACTTTTGTCCATTCTTCCGCCTACCACTCTGCCCTATCTTTGTGTTATCAATTAGAGAGAAACAATTTTAATCCATAACATTTAAAAAGAAGAATATCATGGCAGACGAAATCAGAATTAAAAACATCCCAACCGGTTTTCAGAGTATTATTTCTAACGGACGTCACGCCATCGTTGGTGACGAACCAGTAAAGTCTAAAGGAACAGACCTTGGATTTTCTCCACCAGAATTATTGTTGGCAGGAATTGCAATGTGCAAAGTAGCTACTGTTCGATTCATCGCTAGAAAGAAAGGCTGGGAGATTGGAAATGTAGATGGACGATTTGTACAAGAAGTCAAAAGAGGCTCGAATAGAAATCTATCAACTAACATGAAAGTGTACATCGAAATAGAAGGGAATTTGACAGATGAACAAAGAGAAGAATTACTGCGCGAAGCAGATGCTTGTTATGTACATCGAATGATCGAAGGAGAATGGAATATCGAATCAGCGATTCATGACGGCGTAGAAGTAGCTTCCGCATAAAATCAGAAAGAGTAAAGGTTAGTTTTTTCATAATCATACATAATCAGCCTTGTGAGCTCCTGAGTGGAGGAGACGCCATCAGGGAGTTTGCAAAAGCTGAGTTTTTTCAAATATTAAAAATTTAAAATCATGAGAGAGATAAAAAATGTAGCAGAATTCAACGAAATCGTAAACGGTGACAAGCCGGTATTATTAGATTTTTACGCCAACTGGTGTGGCCCTTGCAAAGTCCTTTTACCAACAGTAGAACGACTAGCCGAAAAACACAGCGAAGATTTTGTAATCGCAAAGGTAAATGTAGATGACAACGCAGAGTTGTCTCAGCATTTCGGAATCAGAAGCATTCCCGCTTTGTTCTTTTTGAAAGATGGAAAGTTGCAGGAGAAGTTGGTCGGATTGCAAACCGAGGCTGCGCTGGAAAGTAAGATACAGACTTACAAAGCGGCGTAAGTAATTTCAGATAAGAGTAACATGAGATAAATAAAATTAGAAGGTTAATAATAAGTCAGGACTTTCATAGTCGAAAACGAGTGGCATCTCCCTAGCTACTTTATTCGATTTATGAAAGTCCTTTTTTATTTGTAAATCAAAAAAACCGAATCCTACCCGAAAGCCCAAAAATGTTTTTTATATTCAACCTGAAAACAAGCTTTCCCAAAGCAGGTTGTACTATGAGAAAATTTATCCCCTTAGTTATTTTACTATGGCCTCTGTTGCTGAGTGCGCAGGTGGAGTCCTCTGATTTGGAGCTTGCCAAATCGCAATTGAAGCGTGGACATCAGTTGCGTAAGGCCGCTGACTATGACGCTGCGTTGTCGGTTTTGGACAGTGCCTTATTTGTATTTGCAAAAGATAGTTTTGCTTTTGATACCTTGATGGCTACCGCTTATGAGGAACAGGCTTTGGTGCATATGACTTTGCAGCGGTATGGATTGGTGAAGGAACTGGGTTTACGATCTGCTACAATTTTGGAGGGAAAATTTGGCTTTTATCATCTGCGTATGGCAAAGCCATTGAATCTGATCGGTACTGCATATTACAACCAAGGTAACAACAACAGAGCTTTAGTTTACTACAACAAATCTTTGTCGGTAATGGATTCCGTTGCTACTGAAGACGATACCTTTTGGCCAGTATTGTATACTAACTTGGGCGGTTACTATACCGAAAATTATGATTATGAAAACGCCATTCTATACTTCAACCTTGCCCTTACGAAAGATCAAGAAGTCTTAGCCAAAGACAACGCTGCACTATTGATCGGTCACTATAACTTAGGTACTATTCATGAGCTTTCTGCTGATTATGAAAAAGCATTGTCTTCTTATGAGAATGCACTCAACGTTTTTGATTTGAATGGTAAACTAGATTCTTTTTATTGGTCTATTATTCATTGTAATATTGGAGATTGTTATTCGGAAATGGAAGAGGTGGATAAAGCTTTTGCAGTTTATAATTTAGCGGAAGCTGCCATCGAAAATAAGAGTGGTTATCATGATAGCAAGAGTAGATTGCAGCGGGCTAAAGGGAAATGTAAATTAAAAAAAGAAGAATGGTCAGAAGCCATTTTGTACTTTGAGAAAGCACTGGCAGCGGCAATGACTAAAGATGAAAACGCCACAGATGCAATTTACGATTGTCAGCAACATTTAGCAGAGGCTTATGGCAAAATAGGAGACCGACAAAAGGCTTTAGCAATGATAGATTCGGCTTTTGCTAAAATAAATTTCGATCCTGTAAAACCGTTGTTGTGGAAATGCGAAATTACAAAAGGTGTGTTGGTGGAAGGTGTTGCCCTTCAGTCCGATTTGCTCATAGAAGAGTACAAACAAAGTGACAATAACAAATACTTAGAACTCGCTCAGCGAAGCAATGATCTAACTTTACAAATCATAGATTCCATAAAATTAGAACTCAAAGAAAAAGGCTCCCAGCAATTTGTAACCGAGGCTTTCTTTCCCGCTTATGAAAATGCAATTGCTATAGAATATGAATTGTACGAAAAAACAAAAAAACCTGAATATCTAAACTATGCTTTCCAAAAAGCAGAAAAATGCAAAAGCAATATCTTACTGGACGCGGTACTGAAATCTAAAGCCCTGACTTATGGAAATCTTCCTCCGTCCTTGCTGGTTAAAGAAAATTTTTTAAAAGAAAGTGTCTGGAATACAGAGCGACGAATTTATGCTGCAACTAACGATGAGACGAACAGAGATAGCGTGAAGTTAGGGAAGTTGAAAGCTAAGTTATTTAATACAAAAGTAGAGATGCAACAGCTACTAAGTCATCTTGAAAAAAACCACAAATCTTATTATAATTTAAAATACAAAACGGTTCAAACTGATCTCGCAAAGGTACAGAAGGAATTACTGAATGAGCAGACGAGCATCCTCAGCTATTTTGCTGGAGAGGATTATTTCTATGCCATGTTGATTAATAAAGAGGATGTAGTACTGAAGCGGTTGGGAGCGGTGGATGACCTACAACCTTTAGTAGAAAATTACATTAACACCGTTACTTCTTTTCGACCACACATTGTAAATATGGAAGCCCATTGTAATTCACTGAGTGCGCTTTCTTACGAATTGTATGAGACACTAGTAGCTCCTTTTTCAGAAAACTTGAAAAAAGAAATAACCATTATTCCTGATGGTATTCTGACTTATCTTTCTTTCGATGGTTTGCTAAAAATAAAACCTGAAAAACCCTGGGAGATTAATAACTACGATTTTCTTTTGAAGCACCATGTTATTAGTTATAATTACTCTGTAGAACTATTGTTAGAAAATAAATTAAAAGAAAGTCATCCCAAACAGAATCAGCTACTCGCCATCGCTCCAACCTTTAACACTAACTTCCAGGGCGACTTTTTACGCTCAGAAGAATTAGCTCCTTTGCAACATAATATCCAAGAAGCACAAACTATCCTTTCGATTTGTGATGGAGAATTATTAAAAGATGAAGATGCCACTAGAACCCACTTCTTTTCGATAGCCGAAAACTATAGAGCCATTCATTTTGCAACGCATGGAAAAGCAAATGACAAAGACGGATTACATTCTTACCTAGCCTTTTCTCAAGACAGCCAAAACGATAGTGATGAAAACATTCTATTCGCTCATGATATTTATAACCTGAATCTGAAAGCGGATCTGGTTGTCCTATCTGCTTGCGAAACGGGTATAGGAGAATGGAATCGTGGCGAAGGAATGATCAGCATGGCTCGTGCCTTTAGCTATGCAGGTGCCAATCATATTTTGACGACCCTTTGGAAAGTCAATGATAGCAAAGCTGGTCTGCTGATGAAGAACTACTACGGTAATTTGCAAAACGGACTGGGGAAATCTTCCGCGCTTCGTCAAGCAAAATTAGATTACTTAAAGGAAAGCAAACTGGAAGGGAGTCATCCTTTTTTCTGGGCGTCGTTTATTCCGATAGGGGAGAATGCAGAGATGATTTTGGAAGAGCCGGGTTGGAGCTGGCCTTTGGTTCTTGGTGCTTTCCTTTTTGTAAGTGTATTGTTAGGAGTCTCTTGGAGGCGTAATCCATTTTCCTTTTTTAAGAATGTAAGTTGAGGTTAGATGTCTTAATGATATGATCCTAACAGCAACTGTAATCAGCTATCAAGAACACCTAACCTCAGCTATCAATTCTTCTTTTTATCCTTATCATTATCCTTTCGCGAAAGCATTCCTTTTATAAAGTCCTTAATCATTTCCCAAAGATTCATAACAAATGGTTTTATAGAGGTGATAAAATTAATTTATACAATTATCCAGCTAAAATACTTCCAGAATTTTTATTTCGGAATCATTAAACGTTAGCTTATCTCCTACACTTTTTTGAAGCATTTCTTTTGCGAGTGGTGCTTGCGGAGAAATAGCAAAATACTTTCCGTCATCAATCATGATTCTTCCAGCAGAGATAGCGATGAAGTAATTTCCAAGGCTTGTTTTTACTACGGAACCAAAGGTAGCTTTATCAAAAAGAACAGTTGGCTTAATCGTGTTCAATTGACTTTTTATGAGAATTGATCTGGATAGTTGTTGTGCGTGGTTGTCTCGTTCGGCGTGCATCATAGCTCGTCCGGTTTCAAATTTATCACCAGCGCTACTCTTTGTTTCATTATTGGCAGAGTCTTGTGCGGACTGCATCATTTTTTCGGAGACATCCATTCGATCTTGAATGTATTCGAGGCATTGATCGAGCAACTGTTGTTTGATTGTGGTTTTGTCCATTGCAATAAAATTCTAAAGGTTGTATACAAAGAAAGGAAGAAAATGTTAGATGGCGTAATGAGTGAGGGGTAGTGACTTGTAAATGTATTGTTAGGAAATCACTCTTGAAGTTTCATGCGTCCTTCGATTTGCTTGATTCGCCACTCTGTAAAATCCTGATTGGCTTCAAACCCATGACCATAAATAACTTCCTGATCGTCTGTGATACGGACGAATCTATTGGAATACACTTTCTCGTTTTCTTCGTCCCAAATAAGTAATTCGGTCTCCAGCATCTCTCCCTGCTTGCTAATCCATACAACACTGTCGCTAACTGTAATCTGTTTTTTCCCTTCATAACGAACCGCGAACTTAGAAGTCAGCGTGCTATTCACTCGTTGTCGTCCGTCAAAAAAACTGACAGCAATACCACCCGGAAATTCATCCCTCGGTTCTTCTTTGTCCAGATACCGAACCATCTTTGGCCCTTCCACCTGCACCTTTACCACGGCAGAATCACTATACAGCAAACGAACATCATGTGCTGTTTCCAAAAAGGCATCCTCCCTAGGCGTAAATTTTTCTACATCGGATAAATCGTTTTTGCAGGAAAGGAGGAAGAGAAGAACTAGCAATAGAGTAGGAATTTTTTTTTGCATGTTTTTAATTTAAAATGGTGGGACCTAAGTAGAAGAGGGTTGAAAAGGGCAGAAAGGGGTGGAAGAGGGTTTCCAGTAGTTCGCGCTTTAGGGAAACCCTCTTCAACCTTATTCTACCCGCCAACCCTCTTCCACCTTCTTCAACCTGTTACCCCTCATCCATCATTGTTTAGTCCAACTCCCGAGCAAATAAAGTCACATCCCCTTCATACAAAATTTCTACTCCGTCTATGAAGCGAACGATTGCATAAAAAGCATAAACGCCGGTCTGCGATTTTTGGCCTTTGAAGAAACCATCCCAGCCCGCTTGTTCGTCGCCGAGTAGCAGATTGCGACCTTCGTAGACCTGAGCGCCCCAGCGATTGAAGATGCGAAACTCTTTAATACTTTCAGCAGCTACATTTCCATAAAGGGTGAAAAAATCGTTGATGCCATCGAAGTTGGGAGAGAAGGCATTGGGTATATATATTGGGCGAATTTTATTAACAAGTATAGTAACGTCGTCACTGGCTTCACATCCTGCGAGGTCGGTTACCGAAATGGTATAAGTTGTATTGTTTGTAATGTCAGTGTTAGGATCAAGACAATCGGTACAACTGAGCGAGTCGATAGGTGTCCAAATAATAGTATCAAGAATGGCACCTGATGGAGAGACGATGGCATTCAAATCTGTGTTTTCTCCAAGAACGATGGTAATGTCTTCCCCTGCATCTACGGATAAAGGTGGGGGATCAATGAGTGAAGTATTTAAAGAATCCAAACATCCTTTTGCATCTCGAACGTAAATCGGAGAATAATCACCTGCTGGTAAATTGTAAAAGGCAGAACCTCCCTGGAAGTTTACACCATCTAAACTATATTCGTAAAATGGATTTCCTCCTATTCCCGAAAGGATAATGAGACCTGTAGAATCACCTGCACAAGCGGGATCCATAGCTTCGTCTAATTGTATGGATAAATCATCTGGTGTGACACAACAAGAACCGACTTCTACTTCTATCACTTTAGTTACAATACAACCTTCCTCGGTTTCGACAACCAGAGAAATACTTTTCTTACCTATAGAGCTGTATACAATTGTATGTGGTCCTTCTGTATCTGCGGTTTGCGGAGTAGCCCCGTTTCCGAAATTCCAAAAGTAACTTATAATAGTCCCCGCCTCATAAAAGGAATTGTCAAAAACTGAAATGTCTACCGTATCGCAAGCAATTCCATCTTCCGGCGAAATGGTAAAATCTGCTTCAGGGCCAACAAAGGTTCCTGTTCCACCGAATTCTACAGAGAAGCCATTTCCCGTATTACTGAAATTATTTACGACTACAGCATAGGCAGTTCCAGCAACCATATCTATGGCAGCCACAAAATTATCATCACCAGGCTGACAACCTGGTTGTTCTTCCAGATCTGTAGAGGCTAATGCAAGACCCGTATTTCCAGTACATGGCGTCCAGTCAGGTTGTCCCGGGCCGACATTTTCACCAGAAGCCATACAACGTAGAAGAACCTTATCATCGCAATTGGTTACACCCGAAGGCAATTCATAAACGATGAAATCTAAATCATCTGAAGGGTTGTTTGGCGTAAGCGTAAAAGACAAAGTACCCGACTGGTCACAGGTCCAGGAATACCAGGTAGAAGCACTTTCTCCTTGCATGCAAGTTGCAGGCGATACCTCTTGTTGACCAAAACCCACGACGCTTTGCACGGTGAAAGGAGACTTATCACATAAGATTACAGATGTCCCACAGTCCTGCTCTGGCTCAGGAACTTGGTTGAAATTATTGATACACATCTGGAATGTTCCGACAGCTCCGTTTCTACCATCGACACGCATATAGTAGGTCTGGCCAATGGTGAGTGGCCCTGCGAAAGATTCTGTAACATTACTGTTAGAATTATCTGAGGAACATTCTATCTCTGTTAGATTTCCACAAGCGCCGCTGTACAACATGAATTGAGGGCTGTTCAATGTACCTCCGGTGCTGATGGCAGTATTACCAATTAAAGTGATATTAGCAGTGTTGGCTTCTGCTACAAATGAAAACCAAATGTCATGATAGTCGGCCTGTGGAATACAGGTACCTGGTGCGGGTTGAGACTCGGTGGCACCTGTATTGTCGTAAGCACCGATAGAAGAACACCAGCCGTTTAAATCACTGAGATTGATGGCAGCGTTACACTCGTCATTGAGCGGTTGTGCAAAAGCAGTCGCTGAGAAGAGCAACAGTACAAGGGTTAGGGTGAGACTATTTTTCAGATTCATATTTTGTTGTTTCCTTTTTTCAGATATATAGGGAGTAAACAAACGGATTGGATGCAAGTTTAATTTTTTGAGGCAGTTCCAATCCTTATTTTTGTCGGTTAAACTTGAATAATTTTAAGGGAGTACAAAAGTAGGAATAGTCTGAACTGGTTCCTTATAAAATGTTACTTTTGTTCCTGCTAGTTTTAAAGTCTAGTATTTACACTAAAGTATTTTTCAGATTTGTAGCAAACCATAAATAAGTCTTTTCCTTGCGTACTAACCTTCCAAATATTCTTACTGTTCTCAATTTGCTATGCGGTTGCATGGCTATTGTCTGTGTATTGGATAACGATTTTCAGTTGGCTTTTGTCCTGATCTTCATTGGAGGAATGGCAGATTATTTCGATGGTATGGTTGCGCGCTTACTAAACGTACATTCTCCTTTCGGAAAAGAGCTGGATTCTTTAGCGGATATGGTTTCTTTTGGTGTATTTCCAGCAATGATATTATATGTATTGCTTCGTACGCATGGAGGGCCGATGATTGGTCCTTTGCATTTAATAGGTGTTCCTGCATTTTTGCTAGCGGGTTTTGCTTGTATTCGTTTGGCAAAGTTCAATTTGGATACTCGACAGGCCTATGACTTTATCGGAATGCCGACTCCTTCCTGCACGCTTTTCATCGTAGGCTTGATGTTGATACATCATCATGATTCCTTCGGTCTCGGTCAGACGATCACTAGTCCTTACATTCTCTATCCAGTAATCGCTATTTTTTCATATCTCCTTGTTTCTGAGATTCGCATGTTTAGTTTCAAATTCAAAAGTAAAAAGTGGAAAGGTAACGAAGATCGGATTGTCTTCTTAATTCTGGGAGTTGTGCTACTGATCTTTTTGAGGGAAGTTGCCTTTTCTTTGATGATTCTGCTGTACGTTATCTATGCAATTTATGGGAGATTAGTGAAAGGTGGGATAGGGGACTGAGGTGCTCGCAGAGACGCAGAGACCTTAGAGGCTCGTAGTCGTTTTCTGTAAAATAATTTTCCATATCTCAGCGCTCTTCGCGTGACCATGTTCCCCCGCAAGTGAATCAATCTTAGAAAACTCAACTAAAAAAATGCTCTACCTCGTTCCTACTCCAATCGGCAATTTAGAAGATATGACTTTCCGAGCGATCAATGTCCTCAAAGAGGTAGATGTTGTTTTAGCAGAAGACACCCGAACCTCTAAAAAATTATTTCAACATTACGAAATCTCAACCCCCTTGCGCGCTTATCATGCACATAACGAACATGGTATTACACCTGGCTTAGTAGCACAGTTGGAAGGAGGGGCAAAGATGGCTTTGATCACAGACGCTGGAAGTCCTGGTGTTTCTGATCCAGGTTTTTTACTTGTAAGAGCTTGCGTCGAGAGTAGTGTAGATATTATTCCTTTGCCAGGAGCTACAGCTTTTGTACCTGCTATTACTGCTTCTGGTTTGCCTTGCAATCGTTTTTACTTTGAAGGTTTTTTACCTCAGAAAAAAGGAAGGCAAACGAGGTTGAAACACCTAGCTAACTTACCAGAGACCTTTGCTTTGTATGAATCTCCTTTTCGATTAGTGAAGTGTTTGACACAATTGTCGGAGCATTGCGGAGCGGAAAGACAAGCTGCTGTCTGTAGAGAGCTTACTAAGCTTTACGAAGAGATCAGAAGAGGAACACTCACAGAGTTGATCGAACATTACGACAATGTAGACAAGGTGAAAGGAGAAATTGTAATCGTCGTTGCGGGGAATGACAGCCCTGATAAACCTTCTGCAAAAGACAAGTCATGGAAAAAGAAAAACCGAGATTAGCTCGCCTCACGTCAATCAAAGGGATGGTTGTGGAGCTATTATATTAGAGTAGATGAAAAAGTGCAGTTGTCTTACGTCGGAATTGTAGAGAGATGTTGAACCAATCACCCTGCGTTGGAAAAAGGGGATCGCTCAAAGATGAAAATTCTACCAATTGATCCAACTGTTGATTTAGACTTAGAGCTAATACAACATATTCTAAAAAAAGCTGTTGACTCAGTCAATATTTAAGCTAGCAGACAGTTTCGCTTTTTACAAATGTTAAAGCGCTGATTTCCATTGAATTCTACGGTGAAAGTGTATATTTTTAGGTATTCAATTAATGAAGCAGATTTATACCAGATTCTTTTACCTTTAAACTAATAAATATGTTTTTGAGGAATAATACTAACAGCACTAAGAAAATCAGTCTCAGTAACTTTTCTAAAGATCAAATACTAGACGATCAGGCAAAAAAAACAATTACAGGTGGTAGTGGTACTTGCAAAAATAAAAAGCTGAACATCATAATTGTAGAAATTATAGACTGTTAATTAAAAAAGAGAAACGAAACACAAGTCGTTTCTCTTTTTTTGTTTCGGCGTTTAAGTTTAATAGAAAAGGTCAAATCCAGTGTTTTGGATTTGACCTTTTTTATTGGTTTATTTTTCTAAAGGTTATTCAATGATGAGTCGTTTATTCGCAATGCCCTCATCGGTAGTGATTACCAATTCGTAAACACCTTTAGATAGATCAGCTACTGAGATATTTGTTTGACTACCGTCGATCATCTCCGATTTGATGAGTTGACCAAGTGTATTATAGAACTGAGCACTTGAGCCTGTTAGATCTCTCAAGGTTACTGTTATGAAATCATCTTTGACTGGGTTTGGATAAACAGTCACCTGACTATTGAGTGGGTTTTCTTTAATGCTTGTGTCAATTTTATCAATGAATACGACAGTCGCATCATCCTGATCTATGTTTAAATTGATAATATCACCGTTTGAATCAATTGCTTTAACGCCTTTGATTGTTACTGGGAATTTAACTTCTTGCTCCGCACGTCCATCAATAATGTCTATAATGATATCAAAATCTACCGTTGCTACACGGCCATGACCTGTAGATCCAGAATGCGTTTTTCTTGCCATTCCAATATCAATCTGTCTGGTAGCAGCTATGTTTCTTCCGTAAGAAAGAACGTCCTCCTGCTCGCCATAAAAGCAATTTGGATTATAATCTAAAGTAATCCCAGAAGACAGATCGACCAAGCTAGTATCATATTCTAGATATAATGAAAGTCCCATGATGTCTTCTACTGGGTTATCAGCAGTACCAATAATCAGCGCAGCAGAAATGTAAGCAAAATCATCAGTATATTGGTCTATTACGAAAGTGTCAATATCAAAATCAAGACGTATTCTCGGAGCGTCTGGATCATTAGAATTAAAGTTTTCATTCATTGGCGTGTAATGATTCAGAACAGGAATCATATCGTACTCGTCGATAATTCCATCGCCATTTGCATCTAAGTACTTATAGTTGACACCATCTGGTGTGTCTTCTTCCCAGTCTTCGGCGGATTGGCCAAACCATTCTTCAGGGTCACCTGATCTCTCAGGGCCAGTCGCGCCAAACCCCATCGCCATGTGCAGCATGTCATAAGAATTAGCCATCCCATCTTTATTCGCATCTCCTGGCCATACACATTCTGTAAGAAGGCAACCATCGGTATTAAGTTCTACTGCTATTTCTTTAGCGAAAGAAGAGAAGCAGGTGCTGTCAGCATTCCAGACGGTTAGTTTTATTTCAAATGTTCCAGTTGACTCATATTCATGGCTTACAATATTTCCCACATTACCGCAATAATTGCCATCTCCAAAGTCCCATTTCATATAGACGTATTCGCCCATAGATAGATTTTTTAGTGTAACTGTTCCATAATCAAATGCGGTTATATTGTCATCGGTTACCAGAACATCAAAAACAGCCATACAATCATTATCAGCAGCATTGTTGTTTACAGGAGTTGAAGCTGCAAAAACTACCGATGCAGAAAGCAAAACCGCGAGCAGTAAAAGCCCTATGTTTTTGCAGATGTTTGGTCTGAGTATGTTGGAAATCATAAGTGAGGTATTGCGAAAATAAATGTGGAAAATACCATTATACAAAAATAGCAAAATTATAGCTAGAACTCAAAGGACAGAAACATAGCTTTGTGTAGAGTAGCTTTTTTATAAATGTCGGTTAAATTACTGATTATCAGTTTTTTAATTTCCGATATTTTCCTTTGACTGATTTGGCTTATCTTCGTCTATTCAGGTATAACTAGTAAATACAAGCGCAAGCAGAATGGTAAAGAGCAAGTTGATGGTTTTGCTACAATCGTTTTCTTACAGGCAAAGAAACCGGTTTGTGAAGTTTTTGAACTCTCCCGTTTTTAATGAAAACGAGCAGATGGGCATTTTGTTTAAGTGGCTGGAGCAAAACCTGATAGACGAAAACAAACTTAAAAGGTTAACCAAAGAAAAAACCTGGAAAGAACTATTCGGACAAACGAAATACAACGACAACCAGCTTCGCAGAAATTTTAGTGAACTCAATCGCCTAGCTATGCAATTTCTAGCCTTTGAAGAGTATCAAAAAAATCTAGCGACTGAAGCACTTTTTTTATTGCCAGCAATTAATGAATCTCGATTACGAAAACATTTCGTAGGAGCTGTACGACAGATGAAAGATCAATTGGATAAAGACGGACACCTCAATAGCAATTACCAGTTTTTGTCATACCATATCGAATCACAAAATCATTTTCATCTTGAGCGTAGCATCGTCAATAAAAAGGGATTAGAGCATATTCGAAAAGCGGATTTTCACCTAGACTGTTTTTATATTATCAACAAACTGAGACACTACGTAGAGCTCTTGATGTGGAAGAACGTGAGGTCTATCAGTACGGATCTAGATCTCTTCCCAGATTTTCTGAATTATGTAGCGACCAGTAAATTTATAGAAGTACCAACCATTGCGGTTTACTATAATATTTTGATGGTTTATCGACATCCTGGAGAGGAAGAGCGTTTTTATAATTTTAGAAAATTACTAGATAAAAACAGTAAGTATTTCAATAAAACCGAACTGCATAATATCTACCTCACCGCTCAAAATTATTGTGCCTACCAGATCAATCAAGGGAATCTGAAATACTACAAAGAACTTTTCAAACTATATCAAAACCTCTTGAAGAAAGGATTGCTACTTTCAAAAGGGGTACTCGCTCAGGGTAATTACAAAAACATTATCACAGTAGGTCTGATGGTTGATGAACCAAAATGGGTAGAATCCTTCATTGAGGAATATTCAGATCGTTTGCCAAAGGCAAATCAAGACAACGATAGAAACTATAATCTCGCTAAGTTATATTTTCATGAAAAAAAATACGATCAGGTTATCAGTCAGCTTCGGGAGGTGGAATACAAAAACCTGGTTTATGCGCTCGGCGGAAAACTAATGTTATTAAAAACATACTACGAACTCAAAGAGGTAAATGCTTTGGACAGTCTCATAGATAGCTTCCGAATTTATTTACACAGAAATAAAATGATCTCTAGAGATGTCCGCCAACAATATATGAACGTATTACGCTTTGTGCGAAAGCTACCAATGGAAAAAACTTATGATAAAGCACTGGTTGAAAAACTAGCTCAACAAATTGGCAATTGTAAAGCATTAGCAGCTAAACAATGGCTACTAGAAAAAGTGGAAGCATTGAAGTAGCGAACACCTGATTTTCTTTCCTTTCGGGAAATGGATTCTTTACCTTTGCGGTCAATGAAAAAAGACCATTCTTCTATCCGTCAAAATAAAACGTATCAACCAAGGCAAATAGAATTGCTTAAGCAGAAAACGCTCGCTTGGGCAGCGAACTTTCCGCTATGTACGGCGCTGGATTCTAATAATTATCAGAAAGATAAATATCATCGTTACGATCAGCTGATTGCTGTAGGAGAGCGACCGACCCTTAAAAACGAAGCTGGCAAATCTTCATTTGAGCAATTGAAAAACTGGCATTTAGAAAACGAGGACTGGTTGTTCGGTTACCTTAGTTATGATTTGAAAAATGAAGTAGAGGATCTAAGCTCTGAAAATAAAAACCGACTGCAATGGCCTGATATGTTTTTCTATCAACCTTCTGTTGTGTTGGCTTTTAATGAAAACGAATTGAATGTTCAGAGTTTGGAAGAAGAACCTGATGAGGTGCTTAGACAAATCGAAAACTTTGAACTTTCTGAAAAAGAAGAACCCATCGCTACTCCCGACATCAAAAGCGGTATGTCAAAATCCTATTATCTGGAATCTGTAGAAGCAATCCGACAACACATCATAGATGGTGACATTTACGAAATGAATTTCTGCCAAGAGTTTTTTGCAGAGCATTATGAAGTTGACCCATTCTTACTTTTCAGAAAACTGAACGACATAGCCAAAGCTCCTTTTTCTACTTTTTTCCGAAGAGAAGACGCCTACCTCTGTTGCGCCAGCCCCGAGCGATTTATTCAAAAAAGAAAGAACCTACTAATTTCTCAACCTATCAAAGGAACCATCAAACGCGGAGCGACCGAAGATGAAGATGTATTGTTACAACAAGATTTGCACGTCAGTGAAAAAGACCGTGCAGAGAATGTCATGATCGTAGATTTGGTGCGCAATGACTTTGCGCGAAGCTGCCAGCCTGGCTCCGTAAAAGTAGATGAACTCTTTGCCATCTATCCTTTTGAGCAGGTCTCGCATATGATCTCCACCGTGAGCGGAACCTTGCGGAAAGAAATCCATTTCACCGAAGCCATCAAAAATGCTTTTCCAATGGGCTCCATGACCGGCGCACCCAAAGTAATGAGCATGGAGCTGATCGAGCATTATGAAAAATGTAAACGAGGTTTGTACTCAGGAGCGGTCGGTTACATTGACCCCAGTGGCGATTTTGATTTCAATGTCGTTATCCGATCTATTCTTTATGATAAAGCAAAACAGTATTTGTCCTTTCAAGTGGGTGGAGCGATCGTCTACGATTCTGAGCCAGAGAAAGAATATGAAGAGTGTTTGCTGAAGGCGAAGGGGATGTTGGAGGTCCTTGGCATAAAGGCTGATAAAATTATAGTATGATTAGAGTTGGTGGCAGCTAATGGTCAAGTTATTCGTTCTTGTCTCGGTATAAAGCACTAAGCAATTTTTAGTTTAGAGAATTTGGTGAGGTATCAACAGTCGGAGGTTACAAAAAGATGCATCATACATACTTAACTAAGATCTAAAATTGTTATAGGGGCTGATTTTTACATTTATAAATTTCATCATCTATTACTTTATGAAAAATTCACTATTTAAAGTTTACGCATTATTTCTAGCTGGTCTCTTCATGGTCAGTTCTTGTACCGTTACTACAGAGGACGATACTGTCCCTGATCCTAATATTAGTGTAACTGGAGCTGATACCTTCGGCTGGATTTACAGCGATTTAGTCATCGAAGGTGCTGGTTTAGGTGCAGACTGTTCTAACACGATTGTTACCTTGACAAAAGACGGTACAGCTACCAATCTTGACATCAATGATTGTACAGCAACAGCTATTACAGCTTTCATTCCTTCGGATATGCCATTAGGAACTTACACCCTTACTGCTGATGTGGACGGGACTGTATTCACTACTTTTGGAAATGATCCTGCGGAGGTAGAGGTAAAAACGCGCCCGGTTATTTTTCCATTGCCTAAGACAGAATTCACCGCTAGCGAATCGTTTGAAATTACTGGACTGAATCTTTTGAATCCGACGACGCTTAGTCAAAATGATCCTTTGGTTTGGATTATGAAAAGCGGTTACACTAACACTGTTTCTGATATCACTGTCGCAGCTGATGGTAAAAGTGCAACAGTTGTTTTACACGATAGCTTGGACCCAGATGAATACACGTTCAAGATTACGACTGATGAGTGGAGCAACGAATGGAATATTACGATTGTTGAATAATATGACTTTCGCATAAAAAAAATGGCCTTCTTGATTTGAGTAAAATCAGGAGGGCCATTTTTCTTTTAGGCAATAGGCTATTGCTAATCTTTAGGTCGAAACGCTTTAAAACTCTGTCACTACCTCCCGCACTTTCCGCACCTTCTCAATCATCCCTTCAAACTCCCCAAAGCTCAATGTCTGCGCCGCATCACTCACTGCCTGCTCTGGCTTTGGATGCATTTCCACAATAACTCCGTCCGCTCCAGCAGCTACAGATGCCAAGGCCATCGGACTCACATGCCTGCGAATACCAATGCCATGCGAAGGATCTGCAATGATCGGCAAATGTGTTTTTTCTTTCAAAATAGGAATCGCGTTCAAATCCAAAGTATTCCGATACGCCTGCTCATAAGAACGAATTCCTCTTTCGCATAACAATAGTTTTTCATTACCATTACTGAAGACATATTCCGCTGAATACAATAACTCATCAATGCTGCCAGAGATGCCTCTTTTGATCATAACTGCTTTGTCGATTCTTCCAAGAGCGTCCAGTAGATTAAAGTTCTGAGAGTTTCTTGCCCCTACTTGGAAGATGTCTACATAAGGAAGCATGTCCTCAATCTGACTGACCTGCATGACTTCCGTAATGATTTTAATTCCGTTTGAACGGCAGTGCTGGTAAAACATTTTCAAACCATCCATGCCCATTCCACGAAAGCTGTAGGGCGAACTTCTAGGTTTGTACACGCCGCCGCGCATGATGCGTACGCCAGATTTGACGAGCTGCGCAACAACGGATTCCACCTGCTCTTCCGATTCAATACTGCAAGGACCGGCCATCATATGAAAATGACCATTGCCGATCAAAACACCATCGCCAAGATCAATAGCGGTGCGACCTACTTTCCATTTGCTGGAAACGAGTTTGTAGTTGTCGCTCACTCGATGCAAATCTTTTACGCCTTTGTGGTGGCCGATTCTGCGGATATCAAACTCCTGTTTGCCAATGCAGATTAGATAATTTCCGTCCTGAGTATTTACTGGATTACTTTTGTAGCCGATGGCTTCGATCTCTTGCAGCAAGCTGTCTTTGTCTGCGGTATTTATATTTTTTTCTAATTGAATAATCATGTTATTGTCTTTTTATGGAGTGAACGAATTGCTGGATGTCTTCCTCCAGATTAGTACTGTTTTCGATGTGTCGAATAAACGCGCTGCCAATGATTCCGCCTTGCGTATGTTTAGTTGCTAAGTCGAAACTTGCTTTGTCTTTTATGTTGAAACCGGTTAGAATTGGGTTTTTCAAATTCATGTTTCCAATGCGCTCCAGGTAAGCATCGCTGGAATTCAGGTTTGCATTTTTGCTACCTGTGGTACTCAGTGAAGAAACCGCATAGATGAATCCGCTGCTACATTGATCTAGGTACTGGATTCTCTTTTCGCTACTTCGAGGAGTAATGAGAAAGATGTTCGAGAGATTATGTTTTTCAAAAAGCGGTTGGTAATTGTCTATGTACTGTTGCACAGGAAGATCCGGTAATATCAATCCATCGATCCCAACCTCTTCACATTTTTTACAGAAAGCTTCTATTCCGTATTGTAGAACTGGATTTAGATAACCCATTAAAACAACAGGAAGATCAACTTCTTTACGTAAGGCGCTTAGTTGTTCTAACAATACATTTACAGACATTCCATTTTCTAAAGCTTTGCTGCCACTTTGTTGAATGACTGGTCCATCTGCCAAAGGGTCGCTGTAAGGAATACCGATTTCTACAAGGTCCGCTCCTGATTTTTCCAAAGCTTTTATCACGGGTAAAGTGTCTTCCAAATTAGGAAATCCTGCGGTGCAGTATATATTCAAAAGACTCTTCTTTCCAGTTGCAAACAACTTGGTCAAGCGGTTGCTGACAGCTTTTTGATTTGCGATATTTATGTTCATAAATTGAAAATTATTAATTCTAAATCTAGTGTATTACAGATCCAAGTTCTCTAAATAAACCTGTAGATCCTTATCCCCTCGTCCACTGACATTGACAACGACGACATCACTTTCCGTTAACTTCATTTTTTCCAAATAAGCCAAAGCATGTGCAGATTCCAAAGCTGGGATAATTCCCTCTTTTTGAGTGACCAATAAACCCGCAGCAAAAGCTTCCTGATCCGTTACGTGTCCGTAGAAAGCACGACCCGTTTCTCTCAGGTG
>JBGCDT010000381.1:0-7149 GCA_045105695.1 Saprospiraceae bacterium
TAAAATTAGAAATAGCCTCAGGGTAGAAACTAAGGTTAACTTGAACGGTTGAATCACAACCAAACTGATCAGGGGTTCCAAAGTTTTCTAAACCAGAATCATTAGATTCATCGTACACTGTTCCATTTATGGTAATACCTGTTCCTGGACAAATCGTCGTATCTAGTACTGTTGGCGGCGGAGTGGCAAAGGTTAGATCAATAAGAACCGTAGAGTCACAGCCAAACTGATCAGCTCCTGTAAATGTATTGCTGAGAAAAGGATTGGACATATTATAGGTAACACCTCCAAATTCTATTTCAAAACCATCACAAACTGTTTCTACAAATTCAAAAGAACTAGTACCACAAACTACATTGACTGTTTTGGCGCGGCTATATAGCGTAAGTAGAGGAGCACCAGGGTTTGTTACCTGGCAGTGATACACACCTGCATCGGCGAATGTTACTGGGTTAAAAACTAAGGTATTAGCACTTGTTGGGGTACCGAAAATAGCTCCGTTTTTATACCACTGATAGCTACTGGTCGTAATACCTGAATCGATGCCAAGGCTTAGGTTGAAAGTAGTCCCTGTCTGAACGGTAGTATCTAATTCTATGCATACCGAATCTTGAGGATTGTAGTGAATACCAATGTCGTTAATATTGGGAAGAATATCATCAAACGTCAGTTTGTTTTCAAATACTTTGAACTTACCTGTTGTCAATGAATTCATACCCGTAAGATCAGGCAGACTATCGAAACAGTTAGAAAACATATCAAAGGTTAACAGAAAATCTAAATTATTGAAGCATTCAGGTACAGTTCCAGTAAGATTATTCTCATCTAAAAATAGACTTTGTAAACTGGTCAAGCCACATAACTCATCTGGTAATGAACCTACAAATTCATTACCATCTAACCACAATGTGTACAACTCAGAAAAACCACCAAAAGATGCTGGAATGGATCCAGTGAGGCAATTGTCACTTAGTCTCAGAACCTGTAGTTCTGTTAGTAAGGTTAAATCTTCGGGTAACGGGCCAGTGAGCCCAGAGTTGTTCAGCTCTATCTCAATCACTCGTCCATCTGCATTTAGCGTAATACCAAACCATTCACAAACATTGTCAGACAAGTCCCATGGCCAATCGGGGTTGGGGGTAGAAGGGCAAGGAGGTCCTCCATTCACTTCATTGAAAAAAGTTACAAGGGCCAGAGAATCTAATGGATCGCAAGGCACATTAGCAATAACAGTCGAATTATTCGTCGTAGTTGATAGGGGGGTATTCCCAAACCACAAAGCAGCTATGGGGAGATAGTACAGGAAGAAAAGCGAGATATGTTTCATGGGTTCAGCGACATAATTTTCCAGAGTACTTAAATTAATCAAGTAAAGAACAGATTAAATTAAATACTAATTCAAAAAGTATACGAAATTAGTTATTTCTAACTAGACAATATAAAAATATACGTAAAACTACCCCGTTGAGGGAAATTGACAAGAAGCGTAATGGAGCTTTCGCCAGGGCAATCAGATAAGATCAGATAGTAGGGTCAATGGGAGATGTAAAGATAGGTTCTTTTCTTCAAAATGGAAAGTATTTATAACCGCAAGATCAAACTAATAATAATCACGAGTGACAAATGTCTTATATATTGCTTACTTTTGTTAGGTAATCTATGATAGACTACCTGAATTTCAAATTCAATCCGTCGCCCACCTAATAAGCAATTTACAACAGTAACAGTACAAATTATTTACTCCTAGGCTCGCCATAGTAGAGTCTTAGTATTGTTAACGTATTTTTCTAAAAACTGAAAACTATGAACAGAATTCCACCAACAGCTACTCGTTCTTTTTTAATTGGCTGCTTTTGCCTCATTCCTTTTTTGAATTTCTTAATGGCACAAAGCTACTTCTCTCTAACTGAAGTTTCTATTAGCCCATCAAGTCCCACGAATTACGATATCGTTACTTTAACACTTTCAGGTCTCAGACAGGATTCCTGTACTTCTTTAGAATCTCTAGAAACGACTATATCTTCTTTTGATCTTAATATTGACATGGAATGGGATAGTATTGAAATGCCGGTTTGTAACGGGGCTATGATTCCTTGGACTACGGAAATGGAGTTGGGTATTCTTCCGGATGGGAGTTATACCATCAACCTCACTGGTTCTAATTACACTAATGATTCCTCTGATCCTCTTAGTTTTGTTATCACTGAATCTGCTGTCGGTCCCTGCGGAGCTAATAACATTACTTGGGTTACCAATACAGCAGATTTAGGACCTGGTTCTTTGAGGGAAGCTATTGCTTGCGCTAATGCAGACCCAGATTTTTCTAACATCTATTTTGATATTCCTGGAAACGGACCTCACGAAATTAGTGTAGGTAGTAATGGTGGACAGGCCCTTCCCACTCTTCTATTTCCTACTAATGTAGATGCCACTACTCAACCAGGTTTTGATCCTCTGGCAGAGCCTGCCGTAGCGATCACTGGAAGGAATACGATTTGGATTTCTAGTTTTATTGATGGTCTTCATCTGGCGGGGAATAATTCAAGCGTTTTCGGTTTGGGTATTTATGCTTTTCCAGGTAGTGGTGTTTTGATCGGTGGCGATCATATCACAGTGGGACAACCCGGTGAGGGGAATACAATTATCGGAATTGGTCAGGATTTCATTCCAGGTAATACAAATACAGGGATGTTGATTGGAACAGGAATCAGAGTAGCTGGTGGTACAGCATCTACTGCAATAGTAAGTAACTATATTGGAACTACGATTCAGTCGACCTTGTCTGGGAATTCCTTTTGTGGGATTTATCTTGAGGAGGGTTGTAACAATATTAAAATAGGTGGAATAGCTGAAGGAGAAGGAAATGTCATTGCAGATAATGCAAACGGATTGATCATAGAACCCAATTCTGATTTCAATGAAATTATCAGAAATCAGTTTTTCTGTAATGATACTGTTGCTATTAAAAATATTGGAAATGCCAATACCGACCAAGCACCGCCGATCATTACAGCAGTAAGCAGTATGCAGGTTAGTGGAACAGCGAGTGTTGACGATGAGATAGAAGTCTATATTTCTTCCAGAAGTTGCCCCTCGAAAATTTGTCAAGGAGAAACTTATCTTGGAACCACCATTACCGATGCAATGGGGAACTGGGAACTTAACACCCCCTTCGCCACCGGTGATACCATTATAGGAGGAACAATAATCACGGCTACCGCAACTGCCCCTAATAGAAGTTCTTCTGAATTTGCAGATTGCTTTATTACTGCTGGTATTTCCGATTGTACGGATTCGGTAGGAGTTATTAGGGTAACAACTATTGATGATGAAGGACCAGGCTCTTTACGGGAAGCGATGATTTGTGCAGATACGACTCTGGGAGCTAATCGAATCCATTTTGATATTGTTGGTACAGGTCCTTTTGTCATTAATGTTGGCGCTACAACAGGGCTACCACTTCCTTCTCTAACAGACCCAGGAACTGTAATAGATGCTAGTACACAATCTGGCTTTGGCGGCGGTGGTAACTTTAGTCCTATGATCATTCTAAATGGTTCAGCGAACACATGGGATACTCCGGATGCTGCTCTAAAAGTAACGGCAGGATTTACTGAAATTTATGCACTAGAGATCACTGGATTCCCAAATTCTGGTATCGAAATTATCGACGCTGTAGATTGTATCATAGGTGCCTCTGAAAAAGGAAATGTAATTTATAACAATGGTTCTACAAC
This sequence comes from Saprospiraceae bacterium, assembly GCA_045105695.1. GTDB lineage: Bacteria > Bacteroidota > Bacteroidia > Chitinophagales > Saprospiraceae > CALGLS01. The sequence goes on from JBGCDT010000381.1 coordinate 3,738, forward strand.
TGACTTCTTTCCCGCTCTTCCAGGAGAAGGACCTTTTGAAGGAAGCGGAATTCACATTAGTGGCAATACAACAAGAATTCAAATTTCAGGTAACTACATAGGAACGGATTATACCCAGACCAATACCAATGGAAATGAGTACTGTGGTATTTTGATTGATGGAGGAATAGATTACATCGGTATTGGAGGTGACTTAGCAGATAGAAACATCATAGCAAATAATGCAGAAGGTATTCGCGTAAAAGAAATGGCTTCTAAAATTAATATTCGCAGAAATGCTTTTTACTGCAATGATACCGTAGCCATCAGATTAGAAAGCGGAGCCAATACAAGTCAACCAATCCCAGTTTGGGATTTAACTTCAGAAACCTCTTTGACAATGCTTAGTGGCCAAGCTGAAATGGATGCAGCTCTAGTCGATATTTATCGGGTAGATGAGGCGGCTTGTTCTACGGCTCCTTGTCAGGGGCGAACGTACTTAGGTACTGCGAACGTGAGTAATCAAGAATGGATACTCACTGCTCCTTTTACAAATGGAGTAAGTCTGTCGAATGGAGATTTGCTAACCGCAATTGCCATTGATACTGATGGAAACACTTCTGAATTTTCAGAATGTCATATTGCTGCAAATTGTACACTCAGTGCAAACACAACAGCCTTGAACAATGCTTCTTGCGAATTAGCAAATGGCTCCTTCAGCGTGACGGTCAGTGGAGGACCAACCCCTTATACTTTTGATATCGGTAATGGTGCTCAGAACTCTGCGAGCTTTACAAATTTACCAGCAGGTATTTACAACGTCACAGTGACTGATGCCTATACTTGTTCTGCGACTACCTCTGTTACGATAAATGACCCTGGACTACCCACCACAAGTGTTCAGCAAGTGTTAGCAGAAAGCTGTGATATGGCCAATGGCTTTGTCATCATGAATCAGGCTACAGGAGGAACAGGACCATATAGCTATAACTTAGAAAATGGAAATCAACCTAACAATCCAAACTTTGTGAATCTTTCAGCAGGTGACTATACATTGACGGTAACGGACAACACTGGCTGTACCAATATCGCTCCTGTGAATGTTCCTTTTGTGGAAGGACCTACACTTTTTATCGAAAGTACTACAAATGAAAGTTGTAGCGAATCCAACGGAAGTGTTACACTTGGTACAACTACTGGGACTCCAATCTTTAGCTACAATATTGGAGGTAGTAATCAAACTAATCCTACCTTTTCAGGAATACCTGCGGGTACTTACGAGGCGATGGTAACGGATGATAATGGTTGTACAGATTCAGAATTCGTGACCTTTATTAATATCGAAGGACCTACCGATTTACAAGTAACGAATGTCTCGCCAGATTTCTGTGGGCAGTCCAATGGTACCGTTACCGTAGAACCTCTGGGAGGCAATAGTCCATATACTTACGACATCGGCTTTGGAGAAGAGAACGATAATTTCTTTGCCAATTTATCCGCTGGAAGTTATTCGATAACGGCTACCGACTTTAATCTATGTACAGTAACTGTTAGTGTAGAAATTCCAACAGGAGACGGGCCTGATTTGTCGGTCAGTTCTAGTACTGATGCAAACTGTGGTTTTGCTACGGGCTCTGCAACCATAGAGGCAACAGATGGTACGCCACCATTTGTTTTCAACATTGGAGAAGGCGATCAGACCTCTTCAACTTTTAGTAATTTGGAGGGAGGTGCTTATGAAGTGACGGTAACTGACAATAATAATTGTACTTCTACTTTACCATTTAGCATAAATGATTTAGGATCACCTATTGGATCAATTGGTTCTTTAACGGATGCGACCTGTGAGCAAACTAACGGAAGTGTTACTCTTTCCACAACAGGTGGGATAAGCCCTTATACTTTCAATATTGGTAATGGAAATACAAGTGACTCCACTTTCAATGCACTTTCTGAGGGCGCTTATAACATTACAATTACAGATGCCAGTGATTGCTCTAGCGTACTTCCTATAGCAATTGGAAACAATGGACTCCTGGCCTTTTCCAGTTTTATTTACGTAGATGATAACGGGACCGTGACTTTTACCAGTACTGCGGAGAATGCAGAGGATTTCGCCTGGGACTTTGGAGATGGAACTAGTTCTGTATTAGAGAATCCTACACATACTTTTCCTAATAACAATACTTACAATGTTTGTCTGACCGTGAGTAATGATGACTGCGGAGCGCATACTTCTTGTCAGGATGTTTTGATACAAACCTCGGTTATACTTTCTGGTATTGTTGAAAAAGAAAACGGAGTGCCAGTAGCTAATGTGAAAATGATGTTTAGTGCTGGAGCTGACGACTTTACTGATCTAAATGGAGAATATGCTACGGAAGGAATGGTTGGAGATAACTTTACGATCACTCCCGAAAAGGATACCTTGTACGGAAATGGTTTATCTGCTTTTGATATTTTTAAAATTCAGCAGCATATTCTTCTCATAGAAGATTTAGACTCGCCTTATAAAATAATAGCTGCGGATGTGAATCGTTCCTCTTCGATTTCTGCTTTTGATGTCTTGTTAATGCAACGGGTAATTTTACAAATAGTAGATACTTTCCCAGGTAATACTTCCTGGCGATTTGTAGAGAAGAGTTATGTCTTCCCTGATCCTACTCAGCCGTTTAATTCTATTTTTCCTGATGAAATATTATTAAATGGATTGACACAAGATTTAGATGATTTGGATTTTATTGCGATAAAGGTTGGAGATGTAACGCTGGATGCTAATCCGGGAGTAGTGGGAGAGGATGACCCTTCTGGTCAAATAGAGATGCGGTTATCTTCTAAAAATTGGACCGCAGGAGAGGAGATCTCCATTCCAATTCGTGCAAGTGAAATCGAAGAACTGGCAGCTCTGCAATTCTCAATTAAGTTCGATACAGATAAACTACAATTTGAGAAAATCATTCCTGGATCTTTGAAAGGCTTGGATGAAAATGACTTTAATATAAAAACAGCAGAGGACGGATTGCTCTCCCTTGGATGGTTTGACAAGCACGGACATGGGCAAGCAATGGCGGATAACAGTATTTTGTTTTATCTGAATTTTAAAGCAATTTCTGAAGGAGAGTTAGAACAGAGTTTATTCATTCAACCTCATCGTAATTTGAAGAACGCATACCAGTCAAATGGGAATACTTATGAAGTAAACACTGTTTTTATAAAAAGTACAGAAGATTATTCCCCTGCAGTTGATTCTGAAATAATAGCACAGCCTAATCCTTTTCATGATCATGTAAATATATTGTTACGATCATCAAAAAAAGAAATAGGAGAGCTTAGCTTATTTGATATTTCTGGTAGTTTACTATTTAAGGAAACTGTTCGACTTAATGATCTGCAACAACAAATCCGATTAAGCAATGATCGCTTCCCTACCAAA